>DATGCI010000143.1:0-33413 GCA_035312185.1 bacterium | reverse complement strand
CCTGTTAATATTATCAAGCTCGATACCTTATCATTAAAATATTCTTGATAAGCTGCATAGGCTGTTGCAGCAGTGGTTTCGATTAAATAGCCTTTTTCATGCAATTCATAATAAGCTTTCTGGATTTTTTCATCTGATATTGCTATTAAATGGCTTTTAAATCGGTCTGTAAACTCCAGAATTTGAGCAGCTCTGATTGGTTGGCTGACTGAAATTCCATTAGCAATAGAATCCTGCCACTGCCTGTCTGTTAATGTTTGCTTTCCTTGCTCAAATGCATCAACTAAAGGAGCACATTGACTGGATTGGACTCCAATAATTTCAGGAACTGCATCCAGAAGCCCGGCATTTATGAGGTCTTCCAATCCAAGATAAATTCCCAATATAAGAGTACCATTACCAACAGGAACAATAATGCGCTCTGGCATTTGCTTCATCTGTTCAAAAATTTCATAAATAATTGTCTTTGTACCCTGCAAAAAATAGGGATTCCAGCTATGACTGGCGTAATAGATTTCATCAGCGAGTTGAAGAGCTTTTTCCGCAGCAGCAGAACGATTGACAGACGAATTGTCAATTCTTGCTCCAGTTTCACGAATTAATTTCATCTTCTTTTGAGAAGTGCTTTTAGGAACGATTATGCGGCAATCAATTCCAGCCCGAGCGCAATAAGAGGCAATAGCTTTTCCAGCATTTCCAGATGAATCCTCGACAGCCTGGGTGATTTTCAGTTCCTGCATTTTGGAAACCAGCACCGAAGCGCCCCGGTCTTTGAAGGAACCGCTCGGCATCAAGTAATCCAGTTTGAATTGCAGGTTTTTATCATCTTTGATAATTGGTGTCCAGCCTTCGCCAAAAGAAACTGGTGAGCCCGATTTTGTCGGAAGAAATTTTTTATAGCGCCATAAATTTGGTTCATTTGTAATAATCTGATTTTGTGAAAATTTCTGATCGGTTTCAATATCCAGAAGACCGCCGCAAGCACACCGCCATCTTATTTCACTATCAGCATATTTTTCATTACAATTTCTACATTTTAAGGCAACTTGCATAGCTCTCCTAATTTGCCAGAGCTGCTTGCAGCTCCCGGGCATTTTCAACAGCGTAACCATTCATATCATTATTGAAGTAGCAATAAATACTTTTTACCGACTCCTGTTTGGAAACTTTTTTGATCTTGGCGGCCCATTCCTGAATTGATTCTTCTGTATAGCGCGATTCATAGGCTTTTCCAGGGCCATGAAAGCGAAAGTAGGCAATTTCAGATGTAACCTGAACCTGCTTTGGCATACCAAGACCGGAAACTGTGCAAAAACCAGCACCATTTTTGTCCAGAAGATCATAGGCTTGGTCATTCCACCAGCTTTTGTGGCGAAATTCAAATACATTGCGATAATTGGGTTTCCGGGATTCCAGAAAATTTTGTAGGCGCTGAAAATTTTGCTCAGTATTCTTAAATGATGGGGGCGTCTGAAAAAGAATGCAGCCCAGCTTATCTTTGAGAATATCGGCCCGGTGGTAAAATTTTTCGACCAGTTCATCGGTATCTTTAAATCTTTTTCTGTGAGTGATATTGCGATTGGCTTTCAGTGTCATCTGAAAATTTTCAGGTAATTTGTTATACCAGCCTTTGATAATATTCGGGAAGGGGAAACGATAAAAGGACATATTGAGTTCCACCGAATTAAAATTCTCAGCAAGATATTTTATCCACTGATTCTTTTTCAGATCCTGCGGATAAAATTTCCCGACCCAATGATCATAGCTCCACCCACTGGTACCAATAAAAATATTTTTATGATTATCCATATCTAACCTCCATGAGCAATGTTAGCCGGTCACAGGTTAAAAATCAATTAACTTTTGAAGTACTTGCTTTTTGATATTAAATTCTACCTATTAATTTGTTGGAGTTTTGAGTAATTATGAAAAAAATTCGTAAGAAAGTACTCGATATAGATGGTGTTTTATTTGAGCGGAGTAATCGAGCCAAGCGTATGAATATATCGATCAGACCCTGGCGCGGTGTGAGAGTCGCTGTTCCTCGTGGAATAAGTTTTAAGTATGCTGAAAAACGGTTTCGCGAAAAAATTGACTGGGTAAAAGATAAATTGCAAAAAGTAGAAAAGATAGAAAATAAGCGACCTGTTTACGGTCTTTCTGGCCAGATTCAGACTAATTATAGTCAACTCAAAATCAAAGAACATGAAAGCGCCAAATTAAAAATTGACCAGAATGAAAATGAAATTGAAGTGAGAATTCCTCAAATTTTAGGAGTTGAAGATCGTCGAATTCAAAGTAAGATTCGTGAAATTTTGATCGAGATCTATCGAGCAGAAGCCAAATATTATCTACCCCGGCGAGTAAATGAGCTAGCCCGAAAGTACAATTTTCGATATAATAGGGTTTATATTAAGTGCCAGAAAACTCTGTGGGGGAGTTGCTCGGGGAAATTGAATATTAATTTGAATCTCAATCTAATGCGGCTTGATCCGGAATTGAGAGATTATGTAATCCTCCATGAACTGGTTCATACTGAAATTAATAATCACGGTAAGCAATTCTGGAAACGATTGGCACAATTTATTGACGACCCAAGGGCGAAAGAAAAGGAATTAGACAAATATTATCTAAAAAATTTCATGCCATAAATAAAATCCGGTCTCCGATCGATAAAATATCCCTAGGATGAAGAACATTATCAAAAAAAGAAAAATTGTAATATGAAAAAATACCTGCAACTAATTTTCGTAATAACCATAATAATTCTGGGCTACTTTTTGGGAAAAAAGAATTCAGCAAAAAGTCCTGAAATTGAATTTTCACAGCTATTGCCCGAGGCTCGTAAAATTGTGAAGTCCGGTGAAAATCTCTATTTTGCTTACAATAGTGCCAATGTAAATGCCTGTCCATCCGGATTTATTGTTATTTCTCAGTGTAAAGGTTATGCTGGACCGATTCGGCTGGCTGTTGCCTATGGAATGGAGGGAAATATTAAAAATATTAAGATTCTTGATCATTCTGAAACACCTTCCTTTTTTGAAAAAGTGATTGGTTCTGGTTTTGTTGGGAAATTTTCCGATCGTCACTATTCAACTCAGAATAGTTCTGATAATGTAGAAACAATTACAGGGGCAACATTAACCTCAGATGGAATAGTTGGGGCTGTTAATCGAGCCAATCAAAATCTGAGTAAAAATGTTTTTGATGAAAACAACCGACCTGTTTGCTATAATGGACTTCGCGTGGGGGCAAAAGAGATTGTTCTGATGGTGCTGTTCTTACTGTCGGGGGTGCTCTATTATGCACCTCTTCGAAGAACCAGGAAAACAAATTTACGGCTTATTTTGCAGCTTGTAGCTTTACTTTTACTGGGAATTATTTTTACTGAAATGTTATCTATCACCCATTTTAATACTTTGTTAATGGGCTATTTTCCTGCTAATCAACTTTTTTGGTATCTGCTTTTAGCACTTTTTGGAATTCCTATTTTAATTCTTGGAATCAATCCCTATTTCTTCAATATCTGTCCTTTTGGAAATCTTCAAGATTTGCTTGCCAGAATACCAGCAAAAAAATATAACCCATCGATGACAAAAGCCGGAAAATTATTAAGAGTTCTGCCAGGAATTTTGACATTAGGGATAATTTTCTACGCGCTGCTAAACAGGAAGCCAGGATTTTTCGGGCATGAAATATTTTCTACAGTTTTTCAATTGCAGGGCAGCATTTATCTATTTTTCGTAGCAGGTTTTGTTATGATTGTGGCAATTTTTGTGAGGAGGCCCTGGTGTCGTTATTTATGCCCTGTTGGTGCTGTAGGCCGCTTTTTAGTTTTAATTCGATCGATATTTAGGAAGAAATAAATTTATTTTTCGCCGTATTGTTTGGGCTCATATTCTCGAGTAATTTCAACAAAATTGGTGTATTTACTATTCCAGCTTTTTTCAAATATATTTTTTAATGTTGTATTGATCTGCTCACTGTTTACAATTAAGCCCAGATTTCTGGATCCATAAAAATAGTTCTTCTTCCAGTTGCTGGTGCCTACCCAGGAAATAGTATTGTCCACCACCATAAATTTACAATGCTCTACTCTTGCAAAGGGAATGTATCTAGATGAATGCTGGGGAATTGTGGAGAGTTTAACTTCAACATTTGGCAATGCTTGCAGGCTTTTCAGGTAAGGAATTTCATAATCCTTCGTGCACCAATCGGATAAAAGAATTTTCACTTTTACAGAGCGAGCAGCCGCCCTTCTGATAGCATTATCTATTTTATGATAATAATCTCCATACGCAGAAGGAGAATAGGATAGCAGTTGAAAGGCAATCGATTCTTTCGCATTATCCATAGATTCAATTATTGCTAATTCATCGGCATAAAAATTTTGCGGCATATTAAAATAGGGGCTGGCTGTAGGATAAAATCTAATTTTTTCCTGATTAATTTTTACTGAATATTTGGTTTTTTGACCGTACTTCTGCGTTTTCTGGAGTTTATTTTGCTTGCTTTGATTCCAGTCGAGTTCAAATATTTTTGTCATTGTTCGGGCATATTCTGGATGTTCAATTTTTAAGCCAACTTCATGAATATGTTCGAGAGCCCGCCAGTCAAAATTTTGACTTCCAATAAAAACGGTCTTTCTATCAACAATAAAATATTTACTGTGTTGAACACCATGGTTTTTATTAAAGGCCGCAATTATTCGAGTTTCTATATTTTCATTCTTTTGCAATCGATTAATAGTTTCAGGATAGGTTTCCGCCATATTATTTTCTGCTATCAGCCTGATTTTTACGCCCTGGGTGGCTTTATTTTCAAGAGCCTAGATAACTTTCTCAAGGTCTGAGTTTTCTTTGTTAGCGATGTAAAACTGTTCTATATCGATTGTCTTTTGAGCAGAATTGATCATTTCCAGCCAGACTTTTGTTGTATTTCTGATTTGAGGATTATCGAAATTGGTTTCGGATGGAATACTTTCTACTACTTCAAATTTTTCACCGGGGATCTGGCCAACAAGAAAGCTTAGAAGTAAAAATATTATCAGTGGATATTTAAAAATAGATCTTCTCATATTTTACCTTCATGGTTATATTAGGATTATTCCAATTTTTCTTTACCAGAAAAGTCCCGTTCCAGTGACAATTCCCTCAAAATCTCATCATGCTTATGGCTATCATTAATCAGAATATCAGATAAAATTTCACCTAAGCCAGGACCCAGCATAAAACCGTGACCACACATACCAACTGTTAAAAACATATTCTCAATTTTGGAATCATAACCGACAATAGGAAAACCGTCAGGTGTCATTGGGTAAAGACCACGCCAGGTGCGTCTTACTCGAATATTTCTCAAGCGGGGATAAAGATTTACCATTCTGCGAATAACTTCAGGAAGAAATTTTGAAGTACAGTTAGTATCTTTCCCTGGAATTTTCGGTTTTGGCGTCATACAGAATACTATTTGGCCTTCTACATTCTGGTAGAAATAATAATTTGCGGATATATTTCCTTCTCTCAAATCGATAACCATAGGATCGAAAAATCTCTGAACAGGTTCTGTTATTCCACCTTCGTGGGAATCAGGGAAGACAGGTATATCGGTATCGAGCAATTTACCAATATCCCGGGCATTTCCGCCGGCCGCATTAACGATCAAATCTGCGGAATACTTGTTTTTATCAGTAAAAACAGTTTTGATTTTATTACTATTGGTTTCAAATTTGTTGACTTTCTCCTTGAAATGGAAATCAACACCAGCGTCCAGAGCCAATTTATAAAAGGCATCGGCAACTTTGAGGGGACTGGCTGATCCATCTTCTGGTGAGTAGGTGCCGCCGCGTAAACCTGAAGAATTAATACCGGGTACCAGTTCTTCAACACGAGAAGGAGGAACCCAGTCTATGTTTAATTTATAATGCTTTTGTAATGCTAGAAGGTCTCGCAATTCATTTTCATGTTCTTCAGTATATACTGCAAAAAGATATCCACCGCGGTACCAATCCACATCAAAGCCATATTCTACGTCCATTCGACTGACAATATCGATAGTCTTCTGCGATATTTTGATTTTGGCGGGATTGGAATGGGTGGCCCGAATGCCCCCGATTGCAGCCCTGTTTTGGCCGCGACCAACCGAGCAATTTTTTTCCAGTACAGCCACATCAGCTCCTGCTTTTGCCAGATAATAGCTTAGCGGAACTCCTACACTTCCTGCTCCTATAATAATAATGTCATAATTATTCATCGTCTTCCACCGTTTTTTCATTAATGATCGCAAACATAGGCACTTCTCGATCTAGAGGTCGCTTGGTTCCTTGCTGAACTTCTTCCCAATCTACTCCGGCCTCTTGAAATATTCTGGGCAATAAGGTAGAACAGGTATTACCGCCACAGGCTCCCATGCCGACTCGAATTTGTTTCAATTGGTTAACGTCCCGGACTTTGTGACTTTTGATATAATCTACAATTTCACCGGCTGAAACCATTTCACATTGGCAAACAATTCCATCCTCTGGAATATAATCGAATTCAGCCTCTTCTAAAGGCTCTGTTGCCGATTTATCCTGGGTTCTAATACCGGCAATTTGAGTGGCATTCTCAAGAGAAACACGAGCATTTATTAACCAGGTTTGATATTTTCTGTTTTGTCTGATCTGGAGCACTTCGCCTTTTTCCAGATAATGGCCCTCACGATCTGTGAGAGCAATTTTATCACCTTCAACAAAGTCAGGGACAAATTCATGGGGCAAAACTATTTCAGCGTGGCGCTCATCAAGTTTTTTGGCAAGAGTAATGGCTAGTCCGGGGCAAATAGCAACACAAAGAGTGCAGCCCGAACATTCGCCATGGAACTCAGGAACATCTGTGAGATCACCTTTATTTTCGACCAGCTCAATTGCATTATTAGGACAAACTGAGGTACAGGGATTACAGGGAATTTCTTCAACGCAATGGATAATCGGTTGAAATGTATCCTTGAGATGGATTTCCTGTTTTGGATAAACATCGCCAGGTTCGCTTTTTAGAATTTCGGCTTTTTGATTATAACTTTCATCAATTTCAATCTCTTTGCCCAGTTTGCGGCTCATTTCTAATCCCGCAATACGACCTCCAAACATTGCTGAAGAGGCCTCTGCAATTTCCGAGGCATCACCGGCTTTGACTACGGGAAAATCAAATTGGGAAGCTTTTTTATAAAATTCATCAACAGGCGAAAGCCCTACTGCAATTAGAAGTGTATCGACAGCAAAAGTCTTGGCTGTGTCGAGTAGAGGTTGATAATTATTATTGACTTCAGCAATGGTTACCTTTTCTACTTTCTCCTTACCATTAGCAGAAATAATAGTATGGTTGAGATAAATGGGAACGCCCATTCTTTGGATTTTGTCAGCGTGGACTTTATAACCGGAGACGTCATCGAGAATATCACAAATACCGGCCACTTCAATTCCAGCTTGTAGGGCATGATAGGCTGCAATCAGGCCAACATTACCACTTCCAACAATAAATATTCGTTGGGAAGACTGAACCATATCTCTGTTGACCAGAGTCTGAAAAGCACCGGCTCCATAAACTCCTGGAAGATCATTGCCTTTGAAAACCAGTGATTTTTCTCGGGCTCCTGTTGAAATAACTAGGCCTTTGAAATTTATCAAATAATATCTTTTATTATTTTTGAAAATTCCGGCTTTTTTATCTTCAAATATTCCAACCACGGAGCTATTTGTACAAACTCTTACATTGTCAAACTCACGAACCTGCTGGGCTAATTTTTTGCCAATGTCAATGCCACGGGTACCAGCATAGCAGTCTTTGATTGAACCGAAAAATTTATGAGTCTGAAGAACCAGCTTGCCGCCTAACGCTTCTTTGTCGTCAACCAGAGTAACGGAAAAACCCTGTTTGGCCAGTTCGATTGTAGCATTTAAACCTGATGGCCCTCCACCAATTACCAGAACATCACAGGAAAATTCTTTTTTCTCAGAAAAATCAAGACGGTGATCATCAGGAGGCAGCTCGGGTAGATGCTTCAGAGTTTGAACGTGCATACCTTTTTCCAGGGGAGTAATACAGGATTTTTTAGGGATTCCATCAATGATTACAGTACAGTTTGAACACTGTCCATTTGCGCAAAAAATTCCCTTTGGTGAATCTGCCTTTCTATGAATTGAAAAAATTTCTATATCATTTGCGATTAAAGCCGTAGAAACCGGCTCACCTTCAATGCCATAATATTCCTGGTCATCAAAGAAAAATTTGACCTTTTTACCCGTTTTCTCCTCGAGAATTGGGTGGTTGTGTATTCTTTCCATTGGCGTTTCCCAGATTAAATGTTAAAAATCTCTTCAAAAATTATGCAAAATCCGAGCCACTGGCCCGGATGGCGATATTGATAAAATATTAAGATAGTAAACTAAAATTTCAAAGAGAAAGAGTGCTGAACTGGATTAATAGATACCAGTCCGCATTCTACCGCCTTTTTCTTCATATTTGAGGTCTTTTAGAGCAGAAGATTTGATATTAATGAGCAGATGATACTGTTGACCATAACCGCTTGGAGTCCAGTTAAAGCTCATTTGCCAGCAATGGAGATCACGTTTTATATTGAAACTGTGATTCTCAAGCTTTTTCTCCAGCAAGTCAAAACTGGCTCGATAACCAACTGACCAATTTTCGGAGATACTTAGATCAACGTTCATCGATGTAAAAAATTTCTCATTAAAACTGTCATCATACCGAGTCTTGCTATAACGAAGACTGAAATTGGCACTCCATAACTGCTGTCCCTGCTGATCCTGCGATACGCTCGATTGATTGTCAAGACTGGTCTCAGTGGTATCTGTTGAACTAGCCTCACGGACTTCTTGCTTACTAAATCGGTGCCCCTTAAGGGAAAAACTTGTGCGAGCGCTCACTGACCGTAATTCTGGAATTGGGATTCCATATATTTGATCATTCCAATCATTGATCCGGCGATTATTTTGATGAGCGTAAAAATCATGATTTAGACTAATATTTACGTTGAGCTGGCGTCCAAGACTGGTTCGTATTGAACTTCGCACTGGAGCCAGCTTAAGGCTGTCGGCGACAAAATTGTAACCGGATGACATGTCCAAATTTAAAAGGTCAACTTTTTTATCTTTTTCCTCGCCTTTGATCTTAGCTTGAAAAACGTTTGAAAGACCAAAATTTAGAGAGCGGGATTCATAGGAGGGAGTAGAACCGACCATGGTTGAAGAAAAGGGATCATAACTGTGTGGATTTCCAGCAGAATCCTGACCGGTCATTATATAACCGGGATCCCAGCCATAAATTTCTTTGGTAAAATCAGGACTGTAACTCAATCCTGCTCTTGGAGTCGCAATATGGCGAAGGGAACTAAGACCACCAAGATTAACAGGGAAGAGTCCGTAGAGTTTAGTTTGGAGATTTAAAGAAGCACTTCCAGTATGACGCGGTAAAAATCCCTGAACTTGCTCAGTTACTGGCCGACCATCTTCAATTATCCAGTTACCTTGTTCATCGGTAATCGGTTTCTCGTATTCAAAAATCCAATCTTCATTTAGTGAAACACTTTGATTAACTGAAAAATAGGAAAATATTTTCTGGGATGAGTTGAGAGAAATATTATGAGTTAGAGCGTAATTTCTTTCATCAAATTTTTTCCAGATCAGGGAATCGGATTCCGGACTTAAATACTGACTTTTATAATAAATATCCTGTTTGTTGCGAAAGCGGCTATTGTAACTGAAATAAATTTTATTGAACCATTTCATTTGATCGGCATTTTCTTCAGCAGGGAAAAGGGGCTTTGAGCTATGGTTGAATGAAATATTGGGAAGTTGCCGGGAAATATAATTCGTGTGTTGTCCTTCAGAAGTAGGATCGACGGCCGTTGTATTTTTAGCCTGAAGATTGATTGTCTGGCGGGCATTCATTGAGAAAGAATAGGGCTTGTCCCGCCAATTTTTGCTAAACGAGGCATTACTGATCATTTGCTGATTTAACCGATCCTCGAGTTCAATTGCATTTTTTTGGTAATAATCATCCTGACTAACATAACTACCGTTAATATTGAGTCGCATAGTTGGTGAGAATTGCTGGCTATGATTGATGCTGATTTTCCAGATTCTTTGTCTGGCCTCCGGATCTAGAAAACTATTTTCGAAAAAGCCACTGATATTACCATTTAGAACATAGCGCAATTTATATCGTGTTTGATAATTTAAGCGAATACCTCGATTGGTGAAAAAATCGGTAGTGACCCGGAAATCGGTGTAATCATTTATTGCCCAGAAATAACCTAAACCACGTATATGAGGACCCCGGGTTTTATTATCTCCATAAGAGGGCATAATCCAGCCACTGTGACGACGACCACCTTTTTTGGGAACAACGGCAAAAGGGATCCCAATTATAGGAATATCATGAATATGCAAAATTAATGGGCGAGCTACAATTTTATCTTTATCAATTAATTTCATTTTTTGGCTGCGAAAGGAGTAATGCGGTGTATCCAATTCGCAGGTAGTGTATTTTCCATCAGCAATATAAAAGGTTTCTTTATCAGTTTTCATAATATTTTTGCCATGGTAATAGGCATCATCAGAATGGGAACGACCGCGTAGAATACGTCCTTTGCGGGTCTTTAAATTGTAAGCCATCTTTCTTCCAGTAAAGGGCTCCTGACCTTTTTGTTTAAATGTGGGCATATTCCGGTCAGTAGAATCTACCTGTGTGGTATCATTTTGGGGAAGCGGGGTTGCATAGAGCATGTTTTTATTCCACAAAACATCAATTTTACCGGCGGATAATTCCATATCTTTAAATTTTGTATCGGCATTCTCTATAAGCCAGGTTTCCCTTTCCTGTATGAAGTATAAGATTTTACCGGCAGAGTAGACAACTGAAGTATCCATTTCAGTATTACTTTCATGAGGCGTAAAATTACCTTCAGTTCCTCCTGACACTGTAATTTTATGCAGCCGGGATTGTTTTTTTTCCAGAGAATCAAAATGCATAATAATAGTATCGCCGCTGGCCTGATTGACACCTTTTATAATGCTGTCTTGAGCCACATTGTAATAGCTGGTTGCCATTCCTGAAACACGAATAGAGTCTGTATTACCATTACGAAAGTGAATATCCATCATATTCCCGGTCATTTCATCCCGAGTCTTGATAGAATCACCTTTTGCAACTTGTCCCGAGTCAGTTTGGGCGGCCACACTATCGCTAGCCGGTAAATAATACCAGTTAATAGAAGAAGCGATTGCATTTCCTGAAATGTTGACGTGTTTGATCTGGCCATTTTTTAATTGAGCGGTGATCCTGTCGCCGTAAATATCACGTCCTTCATTGATGACATGAGGATTTCCGGTTAATGTTATCACATCAGTGCTGTCACTATATTCAGCATGATCAGCATAGGCCTCCATCTCATCGCGGACTATCCTGACATTTTTGAGAACTGTGAAGCGGCCTTTTTTTTCGCCACCATTGATTTGTGCACCAAAAATTTTGGTTTCATTATCTGATGCAGTATCTTCTTTAGTGAGAACAGGATCCAGGTAGGCTCTGATCCTTTTTTCGTCATTAAAATAGATAATACTGTCAGAAGCGAGGGTTGTAAAATTTTCTTTATTTTCCATAATGGCTTGATGAGTAGCAACGGTTTTTTTCTGCTCTGCATAATAGGTTAAATGTCGAGCACTTAAATTTCTGTTTTTTTGTTTTAAGTGTACATTGCCATGGCAGAAAAAGAGGTCGTCGTCAACATAATAGATCATCGTATCAGCACTAATCTGGCCACTGCTATCTTCCATAACTGGATTTCCATAGGCCCGTATAATATTTTTATCAGTAAAATAAACCAGGGAATCAGAGGTGAGAGTTATAGAATCTTTGGTTACTTTGACGTTTTCTATAAAATTGGCTTGATTGCGATTTTCATACCAGTAGGCGATTTGACAATAGAGGTTAACTTTGCCTTTGCGAAAGTGAATATCATCATTTAAACGCTTAACTATTTCGCCATTTTCGACAAATTGTTCCAGCTTTCCGGCCTGTATTAGACGGAGTTTATCAGCTTGTTGCGCTAAAATTAGGACAACAGCTGCCAGAATTATTACAATGATGGGTGTTTTCTTTCTCAAACTTTAAAATAATCCTCAAACTGCTTAATTCGTCGTCCATAATATATTAAAGATTCTACCTTTTTGACAGATTATTTTTAATCAGAATCCAAACCACCCATCCATTCATCCAGCAATCCATCCAATCCTCCTATCATCCCATTCATCCACCGATCCCATCTAATCACCTCTCAATATCATATTTTTTTATTTTATAACGGATGACTCGCTCTGAGATCTTTAATTTCCGGGCCGCTTTTGTTTTTACATTATTGCAGTCGTGGAGCGCCTTCTTTATCATTCTTTTTTCCAGACTGGCAACCTGTTCTTCAAGTCCGCCGTTAATATTTTCGCACAGCTCTTGAGTATTTTTCAGAGCAATATCTTCACAGGTGATATGAGAATTTCGTGAGAGGATTACAGCTCGCTCAATAATATTTTCCAGTTCGCGAACATTGCCGGGAAAACTGTAACGCATGAGACTGTCCATAGCCTCTTGAGTAATTTTATCAACATCAATTCCATTTTGCCGGGAATATTTATCAATAAAATGATCAACGAGTAAAGGAATATCATCTTTGCGTTCCCGCAATGGTGGAATCGTGATAGGAATTACATTGAGGCGGAAAAATAGGTCGGAGCGGAAATCATCATTTTTTACTTTTTGTTTTATATTTTGATTTGTGGCAGAAATTATTCTGACATCGGTTTTAATGATTTGAGAAGAGCCCAGACGCTGAAACTCTTTCTCCTGCAAGGCTCGCAATAATTTAACCTGAAAATTAAGAGGAATGTCAGCCACTTCATCGAGAAATAGTGTTCCACCGTCACTGATTTCGAAATGGCCTTTGTGTTTCTTATGAGATCCGGTAAAAGCGCCTTTTTCATGACCGAAAAATTCGCTTTCAAATAATGTTTCTGGTATAGCAGCACAATTAACTGGAACAAAAGGATTTTCAGAACGAGGGGATGATACATGAATTGCTCGAGCAACCATTTCCTTTCCAGTTCCACTTTCACCCATAATGAGAACGGAAGCATTGCTCTGACTGACACGAGCGATCATATTGAGGACTTCTTCCATTTCGGAACTTTGATAAACGATATTAGATTCTATGGAACCATCGGAAAGGCGGGATCGCAGGTTTTCATTCTCCCTGAGCAGATTTTTGTATTGCTTCAATTTTTCCAGTTTGAATTTGAGTTCATCCAGATCAATGGGTTTGGAGAGGTAATCCCAGGCACCTTTTTTCATGGCATGGACAGAATCTTTTATTGTACCAAAGGCAGTGATGATCATAACGGCAATCTCAGGATTGATCTGTTTTACTTTTTCAAGAACCTCCAATCCATCAATGCCCGGCATTTTGAAATCAGTGATGACAAGGTCAACGTAGTTTTTCTTGACAGCTTCAAGTCCTTTTTCACCACTGGAATAGCTGCTAACTTTGTAATCGTTTTTTTTCATAAAGCCGGAAAGAACTTCCCGCTGAGAATCATCATCGTCGATTAATAAAATTGATAAAGATGGCATAATTTATTTTTCCCCTAATGGTAGATAAATTCTGAAGATTGCTCCTTTTCCTGGTGGACTATCAGCTTCGATGCGACCATCATGTTCAGCAATAATTCTATAAACCTGGGCCAGGCCTATTCCAGTTCCTTCTGGCTTTGTTGTAAAATATAAATTGAATATTTTTGATAAATTTTTGTCATTTATTCCAGGCCCTGTATCTTCTACTATAAGAACTGCTTCCTTTTCCTTTTTCTTCAAATCAATATTAATGGTACCGGAACCTTCCATAGCATCCATAGCATTCTCAATCAGATTTATCAAGCATTGTTTTATCTTGTCAGCATCTAAATGGGCGATTGCTTTGCCATTTGCACTGAAATTCAATTCGATGCTCTGCTTTTCTGCTTTAACGGAGTACAGTTCTACAAAATTTTCAATTAACTCATTCATATTTATCCGGGAACGGGAGATGGCAGTAGGGCGTGAAAATTGTAAAAATTGTGTGATTATTTCGCCAATATTATTTATCTCTTTATTTAGAATTTTTAGCAGTGAGTTGTATTCCGATTGGTCGTTTTTAACTTTGAATTCTGATCCTAGACGCTGAATTGTCATTGAAATTGCATTGAGAGGATTGCGAATCTTATGGGCAACTCCAGCAGCCAATTCTCCAATCACACTAAGTTTCTCCTTCTGACGCAAATCCGCCTGCAAGGAATAGACCTCTTTGGTGATTTTATCTTTTTCTTTCTGTAATAGTCGTACATTTTGAGTAGAAATGGAGTAGGCTATCATCATAAAACCAATGATAATCAATATAAACAATCTTAATGAGGCCTGCTTCAAAGCATTTTTCTGTATTTTTTGAATTGGCGAATAGTTCAAACCAATTCGAATCACATATTTTGTGGACTCAAAAATTTTTAGGTAATTAAGCACTTCTAGAATTTTATGACCATCATATTGAGTAATTCTATAATTTATGGATTTAGTGCGAAAAGTTTTCTGAATTAGAGGGTCTTCGTAATAATTAGCCAAAGCAATATCAGTAGTTTTGTGGAGAGTTTTGTGAGAATCTTGCAGAGCAATGTATTCGATTGAAGGGTCATTAGCAATTGAGTCAAGTAGTGAGTTAATATAAATAATGTTTTTAACGTTAAGGACACGAATGGCCGGGATATTTCCAATAATAGTGCCGCCTTTTGTACGGTGAACACCAACTGTGAATCTTTTCTCTCTCTGATTTTGAGTAGGTAGGACATCGAAAGTCCTTTTCTTAAATTTGCCTTCATTTAAATCAGTGTATTCATCAGCAGGCAAATCGGGCATTTTTTCATCAGTATTAGTCAGTACAAGGTTTCCATCTTTATCAAGTACGTAAATTCCGTTAAAATTCTCCTGGTGAGCATATTCAGTTAATTTTTTTTGGGTAAGCTCGTTATTGATATCAAGATAATCTAGATAGCGAAGGTCAGCTATTAGCTGCTCATTATAATGGTGAAGGAACAATCTATAACCAATAATAGTATTGCGAGATGCTTTGCGAATTGTGCTGGAAAGTTGATGAGAGGAGTGGGTCATCATTTCAATTGTTGCATTTTTTTGAGAAATATAATTGGAATATAGTGACAGCCCCAGGATAATTACAAAAATGATGAAAAGAAAAAGGAGCATGTAAGGACTAATATTTATTTTTTTTAACTTCATCTTCCCCATCAAAGCCCTTATAATTTGAAAAACCAATCCCAGAGCAATTTAAGAAAATTGACAGTCTATAACAAAGTAAACGCACTTAAATAATAAAAAAAATGGACTAATTGTTGCCCCACAACAATTAATCCATTATATACCCCGCGATGTAAATTTTTCTGGAGGAGTGGGGGCGAATATATCTACTCGCCCCTGAATGATGAAAAAATTGGTAAAATTAATCCCATATATCCGGTTTAATAAAAATCACTCCCAAAAGTCCATAAATACCTGTAGCTAGAATTAAGACAAAATCAAACCAATTTTCCTTAATATTTTCGTCACGTTTTATCTTAACAAAAATACCAATAATAAGTGAAATAAGTATTCCAACCAAACTCAACCAGGATTGAAACCTGAGGTCAAAATGGAGTAAACTGGAAAAACTTTTCATAGTTTTGATTTCAAACGGGAAAATAGCCTGTTTTACTTTTGTAGATGTTTTTTCCTGCTCAGGTGTCAGTGATATTTTCATAGAATCGATAAAAGTATAGTTGGAATCAAAAACTGCTGCATAGTAATTGTAATTGTTGTCATATTTAAAAGTTCTGTAAACAGGATCAGCATAGAATGAAAAATCCATTTTGTCAGGATTATAATTTTTAAGAGGAAGTCTGATAAGTTTATAATTATCATAGCTGATCAGGTAAACTTCATCACTTTCAGTGATTATATATCCATATATTTCACGTCGAACAGATTCACTGATCACAATTTTACGAATGTTGAGATTATTATCAATTGGTGTCTTCACGCATTGAGGAGAATCCTGAACCTTTTTGAGGTGAAAAACATTGCCTTCATTATCGACAATGAAATAGCCTTCATCAAAAGGTTTGCGAGTAGTTGGATTTCCAGCAATTAATTGAGCAGGAAACTTGAATCCTTTTTCTTTGAGGTCTTTGGTGAATTGGCGGGACATTTTTTCGTTGATTTTATTGGTGCGGGCAGTAACAAATTCTATGCGTTCATTTATGCGAAATAATTCCGGTGGATAGCTCAGATTGGTATAATCGGACTGGCTTTCAAAGAGGGGATATAGATCGATAGTAGGCTGATCCATATTGTAAGCTCTGAGTCTTATCCGCTGACTATTGTGGCGAATGGAAGTAATATCAGTCGGGACTCCCTGAATAGTGTCGGGCAGTACACCCCATTTGTCCAGATCGCGATAATACAAGAAGGGTAGTAATTTTTCATAGCCTTTTCGACTATAAGTGTTACCCTCTCCATCTTTGAATGCCATATGACCGCCAGTATGTTGAAAGAAAGCAAAATCTTCAATAACTGGACTATAATAAATGATTGGCGAACGTGTGCTTTTATCCACGATTTTATGATAGAATCGGGGTAAAAAGACTGAAGCTGAAATAATTAAGACTAATATGATTGCATATCTTGATAATTTCTTTAAATTCATTTGGCACCCTTTCTTAATCGATGACCGGGAAAAATTATTGTGATTGTTAATAACAGAATTGGAATGGCGTAAGTTGCCAGAATATGATTATATTGCATGTAGATTGTACCCTGAGTATAGAGTGAAGCAGTAAAATAGGTTATCAATCCGAGAACAATTCTCAAGTACCAATTGGGCTCAACTACAGCTGTGGCAATTCCAAGATAAGTTACCAGACCAGCCATAAACCAGGGCAACATTGTTTGATAAGAAGCCGACACAATCTCAGCAGGAAAAAAACTAGAACTCACAGCAATAAAACCACCAATAGTTATCAAATCAGCAATAATTATTGCTCCTAGACCCAAAATAACCATGTAAAGTAGCAGTTTAATTTCATTAATTGGAAGGTGGAATGACAGACGAAACCGGTTGTCAAAGCTTTCAGGTACAAATTGAAAAATTGCTAGAGCAAATCCTCCTAACATGGGTAAATACCTGAGACTGCTAAAATACATTTCATGATGGATTGTAATTGCCAGCCAATTTTTTATAGCGCCTTTCATCTCGAAACTATGGCGCAGGTCTGAGGCAATATAGACCAGCACACTTACACTAAGTATAATATAGGCCAAAAAGACCCAGCGAACTTTTAACCATTCTTTGTCAAATAATGAACGATACATAACTCTCCTTATTAATATTTACCTGTCAGTCCGATAAAAGCATCTTCCAGGGTCATGGACACTTCTGAGATATCTTCTTTGACTATATCAACACCTTTTTGGTTGATATAGTTGACAATCTCACCTTCATCTTTAAATGAATAGAGGCGATATTCATCATCAAGAGTTTCATAATTGGCAATATGATCATCTTTTTGTAATTCAAGAGTGGGCCCGGTTAAATTAAACCGATATTGATGAAAAGATTTGATGAATTTCTGAATATTCATTTGCAGAAGAATTTCTTGATATCCCATAATAATGGCATCATCAATCAACTTTTCCAGATCCTGAATAATGTGCGATGTGATCAGCACGGTCGTATTACGCTGGTGCACAAAGTGTTTTAAATAATCAATAAACAATCTTCTATAACCAGCATCAAGCCCCATGGAATAATCGTCCAGGATCATCAACTCCGGATCCTGAGCCATTATCAAGCCCAAAACAACTTGCGATCTCTGACCACAAGACATATTGGATATCTTATGATCATAGTTCATGCCCATTTTATCCATTAGGTCATAATAGAACTTCTTCTCCCATTTTGGATAAAAACGGGAAAAAAACTTTTCTGCTTCTTCCACAGTCATGAAATCATAGGTGAGATGACCCTCATGCAGGAGTCCAATGCGAGTGCGTGTTTTGGGTGATAAATTGTGTGACTCTTCTCCAAAAATGTTGATGCTTCCAGAAGTTGGTCTCAAGAAGCCCATCATTATATTAATAGTAGTGGTCTTTCCCATTCCATTCTTTCCAAGCAATCCGAAGATGCGTCCTCTTTCTACTGTGAAATTTAAATTCTCATAAACCAGGTAATCACCATACTTATGAGTAAGGTCTTTACATTCAATGATTTTTTCACTCATATTCTTTTTCCTTAGATAAATTTTGATCTAACACCTATTTTCAATCCTCAACTATTATGCCAAGGTTGGTTTTAGAACAGAGGGGATATCTTAAGCAGGTTTAATAGTAACAAAATTGTCGAAAAATCGACTATATTGTCGATATATTGTTGATAATTATTTAGTACTGGAGGGAGAAATGGATGGCATCTATTTTGTAACAATAAAATACATGATTGAATTTTGGGGTAAATATCAACAGCGGGGAAATTCAAATTGGCAACATTTAAATACAGAATTGTTATTTTATTTTTAAAAGGATAAAAACAGATATCCTTTTGTTGTTGAAAACAGAAGTTTAATAGTAAACTAATTCAGGAGGAAAAATGAACCAACGTTTTAATCGTGTATTATTTGCAATAGTTCTGCTAGGTTTTATGCTGGCACCATTGCATGCTCTGGATGAATCCAAAGTCCAGGAATTTGAGCTTGACAATGGTCTAAAAGTAATAACCTATGAAATGCATACTGCTCCCATGATCTACTCAAAATTAACTTATAATGTTGGAGCAAAATACGAACCCTATGGTCAAACAGGAATTTCCCATATTGTCGAACACATGATGTTTAAAGGCACAGAAAGATTTAGCAAAGGAAAAATATCCAAATTGATCTCTGATAATGGTGGTATTTTTAACGCCTATACATCTAATGATGTTACTGTTTACTATGAACTATTACCAAAAGATAAGATTGACCTGGCCTTTGATATTGAATCATCTCGAATGCACAAATGTAAATTTGATCCGGAAGAATTCAAATCTGAGATTGGCGTTATTCAGGAAGAACGCAAACAAAGAACTGAAAATAGTCATCAGGGGCAAAGGCGTGAAGAAGTTAACTCTATAATTTATAAAAGTCATCCCTATCGTGATCCTGTAATTGGATGGATGCATGATATTTCTTCTATAACAAGAGATCAAGCTTATTCCTACTATAAAAAATATTATACACCTAATAATGCGACCCTGGTGCTGAGTGGTGATTTTGAAACAGAAGAAATTCTCAAGAAGGTAAAAAAATATTATGGTGATATCCCAGCTGGTCCCGAATTACCGGATGTGGAATTTCGCCGGGTAAATTCAAAAGGCAAGAAAACTCTGGAATATAAACATCCTGACATTACCAGCGAATCCATTAAGATGTATTTCAATGCTCCAACTCGCAATCATGAAGATGGACCTGCTCTGTATATTGCTGGTAAGATTCTAGGTGGTCGCTCGGCTACATCTAGATTATACAAAAGGTTGGTTCGAGAAGAAGAACTTTGTACAATGGTTGGCGGCGGACTTTCATTTAGTAAGGATCCCCGCTCAATTGGTTTTACTGCCAAACTACTTAAATCAGCATCTATAGAAGAAGTGGAAAAGGCAATCTGGGAAGAGATCGATAGTCTTAAAAATTATTCTGTTGAGGATTATGATCTGCAGAAAATTAAAAATAAGATTGAATTTAATGAGATCACTGGCGATCAATATATAAGTCAAATTGGTGGTCAGATTGGTACTTATGAGAATTATTTTGGTGACTGGGGGTTCATTAATGAATGGACTGAAAAAATTCAGGCGGTTAGTAAGCAGGACATTATGGATGTAACCCAAAAATATTTTATACCGGAAAATCTATTTGTTTGTTACTCCTATCCCGACACAACAGAAGGGTCTGCCGAAGAGATCAATTTGAATGTAGAAAAAGAGCAAAAAGAAGGAAAGAAAACCAGTATAGCTAAAAGTAAGGAGAAAGAAAAAGGTGGACTTTTCTCAGGAATTGCTAATATTTTTGATAAAGAAGGTAAACCAGTAGAAGTATTATATAAACCAAAGCTGGAAGACGCTTCAGCTCCTAGAGATATTGAGCCATTGATTGATTCTACTAAACTGGATAATGGTATTCCTCTTTATGTTATTGAGAATCATGATTTCCCAACCACTATGATAATAGGTTTTGTTGAAACTGGGCGAGTAAAGGAAAATAAGGAATATCCAGGTATTCGGTCTTTTGTAGAAAAAATGCTCAAACGAGGAACTGACGAACGCACTTATAATGAAATGCTAGAAGAGCGTTCTTTTACTCCTTATCAATTGCAAAATGGACAAAGCTGGAGTACAATTACTTTTTCCGGATATTCTCTAAAAAAAGATACTGATAAAATGCTGAAAGGCATGTATGATATTATGGTCAATCCAGTCTTTCCAAAAGAACAGATGGAAAAGATTCGGCCTCGCTTAATTTCTTCTGCAGAGGATTTTAAGAAAACCGACCGGATGAAAGCCTTCTATAAGCTCTTTGAAACTGTTTTTGAAGGCCATCAATATTCAATTGACCATGCTGGTGATCCCGAAGCTTTCAAAGAATTAACCCGGAAAGACCTGGTTGAATTTTATAACAAATATTACAGTCCTGAAAAAATGAAAATGATCGCTGTTGGTGATTTTGATAAAGATTGGATTGCCAATAAACTCAATCAGCATATTGGACAGTGGGAAAAAGAATCTCATGATCCGGGTCTGGAGTTTGGCGAAATAGATCCGATTGAGGACAAAAAGGTTTTTGTCTATCACAATCCGGAATATAAACAGTGCCGTGTTGATATTGCTTTTCAGCCTGTAGAAGGTGGAATCAAGAAAGGTAATCCTGATGTTCCTGCTATTAAAATCCTGGAACGAGTGCTGTGTGGCTCCAGTTTGACCTCTAGAATGGGAGTTGAATTACGTGATAATCGTGGCCTGTGTTACAACATTAAAAGTAATTTGTGGATTAGAAAGAATGGTGGCTACTGGAATATTCGAACCAAGACTGACAAGGACAATGCCAAAGAAATGATAAATGGTATTTTTGAACAGATTGAAAAAGTCCAGGAAGAAGGTATTACCAAAGACGAACTGCAAAAAGCAAAGTTCAGAGGCATTTCTCTCTTAAGTTATAGAGTACGGGCCAAAGATGATCTAGGAAGCCTAGTTTACAATATGCTTCGCTACGGACAGCCGCTTGATTATTTTGACAATTCTAGAGAAAGAATCATGTCTGTAACTCTGGAAGATGTCAAAAGAGTAGCCAATAAATATCTGGACACTGAAAACTATATTATATCAGTTTCCGGTGATCTGGAAGAGGATGCTTTGGATAGCTTCAAATAAAAGTTAAAGAACAGAATCGGGCTGGCTATGGTGGTCAGTCCGATCACTGTTGCTTTATTAATACTTTTTTGTAAATCTTTTGCTGATAAGTTTTTTAATCTTTAACTTATATTTGGGGTATTTTGAAAATACAGCTCTAGAAAAATATTAAGGTGGTTGTAGTTATGCGTAAATTTATAATTTTTAGTATGTTTCTTTTTCCTGTAATAATGGCAGCATCAAATATTACAGGTACTATTAAACGCAGGCTAGATGGTCAAAAATTGGATTACGCTATAGTAAAATTGATTAACACGCCTGAAAATGAAGTAGTTAAGTCTGTGGTAACTGATGGAGATGGTAACTACTACATTGGTAATGTGCCACCTGGTATTTACAAAATTGAAGCTTCAAAACCAGACTATTACAAAAACATTTTATTTGATCTAGAAGTCGAATCCAGTCGTACTTACACATGTAATATTGACCTTTTACTGAAAGCCCAGTGCCGTGAAAAATATGGACTGGGCAAAGGCAAAAAACGGCACGGGAAGGATAAATCCGATTACTGCTTTATGATCGGAGGAATTGAAGTTCAGTCTCACGGTGAAGAAATTATTCCGGAAGAAGCTGTCACAACCAGAAAAATCAGTTCGGGTGAAATTGAACATCTTCAGGCCACGAGTTTGGGTGACGTTCTTAATCTTGTTCCTGGCATTGAAAAATCTCAGAATCCGGGTCTTTCAAAACAAAGTCTGGTTGGTATTCGGTCAGTTACAGTTTCTGGTACTCAGGGACTTCTAGAATCTTTTGGCAGTACAGTTATTGTTGATGGTAATGAAATTTCCAGTGGTGCTAATGCCATGGGTAGTGGACGAAGCGGTGTTGATCTGCGAACTATTCCGGCTGATAATATTGAGTCGGTTGAAGTGATCAGTGGAATTCCTTCAGCTGAATATGGAAATTTTAGTAATGGTGTGATTAAAGTTAAAACCAAAAGCGGTTATGTCCAGCCCAAACTGAAAGCAAAGTTAAATCCGGATACAAAAACAGCCAGTTTCAGCGATGGTTTCAAACTAAAGCAAGGTCTTATTGATTACCACCTTAACTATGGTTATAGTGAAAGAGATCTGCGGGAAGAAGGTGATGAATATCATCGTATTTATGGAAAAGTGAATTATTCCCGGCCCTTTTTAGATAATAAACTTGATACCCGTTTATATGCAACCTATACTCGCACAATTGACAGCGATAAACCAACGGGTATTTATAAATTAAAAGATTATGACAAAGGCTACCGGGCTTCAACTTCTTTCTCCTTTGATTATGAACCATTAGAAGATAGACAATATAATGGTTTATTGACTATGAATTTGAATAGGCGCAAAGATTTTTATGAGCGGCTGGTAACTGATCAGGTAATTATACCCGAAGATACAACTATAGATTATTATGGTGAAGAATTATCCGATACTATGATTTCCCAATACATTGGTAAAAGACAGACAATTGGATATGAGTGGCGTTTGAACGGAAGAATAAAACGGCAGCAGGAGTTCAACATTTGGGGACAAACCCATGATATTAGTACAGGATTGGAATTTAAATATGAAGAAAACACAGGTGATGGGCTAAATCTACATCCATATTGGAATTATTATGGATTTTATTCTTCTCGTCATTCCTATAGTTTTAATGATTATTCCAATTTGCAAGAATATAATTTATTTTTGCAGGATAATATAACAGGCCAATTTCTGGGGAAAAAATATAATTTACAACTTGGTTTAAGGTATAGTGCTTTCAATCCAACCGGTCTTGATCTGGAAAATAGCTTCCTGGAAACCCGGCATGGAGAATATTTATGTCCACGTATCAATTTACAATATTTTATCAATGATGATCTTAGGTTTAGAATAGGCGCTGGTAAAAGTTCCAAATCGATTTCCCTGGCCTATATCTATCAGGCTCCGGAATATTATGAGTATTTAAATGAAGATTCAGTCAAGGTTGAAGAATCGCATACTCAACAAAATCCTGATCTGAGAGCCTATACAACTAATAAATATGAAGCCTCCCTTGATTGGAAACCTAGTGATGCCATCGGTTTCTCTTTAACAGGATATTATTCCACTAATGATAATCGGCCATTAAGTGTCACTTATCCCTTTGGTTATGAAACTAAACCTGATACAATTACTGCTGCAGATTATACTATCTATGAGAATAGAGGCTGGAAAGATTCCTATGGTACAGAATTGACTGTCAGGACGAAGAGAATTTACAATTTGCAGCTAAAAATGAATTTTACTTATCGCTATTCTGAAGTGGGGCGAAGTGGTACAATCTATGATAACAGGGCTGATACTTCGGCTGGTGAAAGTTTTTGGTATAATCCAGCCAAAACCTGGCGTGAAAAATTTATTATTGATTATCAATTAAATTATGTCAGCCAGAGACTGGGGGTATGGGTTACACTCGATGCTCAGCAAATTCCCATGGATAATAAAAAAGAAGTCTACAACTCTGCTGAAGTCATCAAAGAAGTGGACGATGTAGAGCATACTTTTCACCAGGGCATGACCTACTGGTGGGATGATGAACTTTTTGAATATGGAGGTCGCTGGCTCTTTAATTTGAGAATAACAAAATCACTTTCCCAGAATATGGAACTTTCCCTGTATATTAATAATATTTTTGATGACCGGGCCCTGTGGGTAAATCCCTTTAGGGATATAAATCGGGAACAAAATCCCGAAATATATTATGGACTGGAGGTAAGTACACAATGGTAAAAAAACTTATTTATCTAGGCTTTATTGCTATATTTTTAACCGGATGTTTTAAAGACCAGCCTTCCTTGCATGATCGGGAATTATCGATTCAACTATTTGTCAAATATGAAGAACAGGCTTTAAAAAATATGCCGGTCACTTTACGAACAAATGACTATAATTTATCAGCTTACAAAGATACAACTGATTCTACTGGAATGGTCAGGTTTGATGATCTGCCCTTTGCTGAATATTCTGTCGATATTCAGGGAGAAGCAACAATTCAGTCCTATCTTGACTCCACTGCTCTTGACACTGTCATGGTGACTGCGAGTAAAATTCTTACACCAGGCAATAATGAATTATATCAGGATACTGTTCATGCCATAGTTTCAGGTACTTCTCCGGGAATAAAGATCAATGAACTCTATACCTGCGGTCCGCCTAATAAATTTTTCTATTTTTATGACCAATTTTTCGAATTATATAATTCCTCGGAGGATACTATATATCTGGATGGGATGGTTTTTTGTAGAATGGGAACCTGGCTGGAAAATGTGACCTATATCTTTCAGTTTCCTGGTGAACCAATGGGCGGAACACAAGATTATCCAGTGCCACCCAATTCTTTTGTAGTTGTTGCCCAGGATGCCTTTAATCACAGAGAAGAAATTTTTAATGGTGAAAAGAGCGTAGATCTTTCTAATGCTGATTTTGAATTTCGAAATAGCCTTGATTATGGTGATTATGACAATCCCGATGTTCCTAATCTAGAAAATCTTGAAGAAGGCCACACTTTAGATTTTATGGTGGGTGTGACAGGAGATATTATTTTAATTGCTGATGGTAGTGATGTTAACTATGTAGATGGAATTGATCCAGAATCGGTTTTGGACTGCGTAGAATATTCATCTTCATCAACACATGAAAAGGATATTGAAGATATTGTTGACCGAGGTTTTGCCGGAGTTGGACTGATCAAATATAGCGGGCAATCTCTTGAAAGAATTACCCCAGGATTTGATACTAACAACTCTACTGTGGATTTTGAAATAATAGAATCACCAACACCAGGATATCAACATGAATAGGAACAACACTCAGGTAAAAAGAAGAAGGAAAAATTCTATGAAATTATCAGCAAAAATTGTCTGGATATTTCTGGTTATTTCAATTCTTATAAGTTCCTCACTGGCTTATGAAAATGAACTTTTCTCTGCTGTAAATTTCTTTGAGGACCAATATATAAAAGGTTATAAAAAAAGCAATTTATATGATGTAAGTTTGAATCCTGCATTTTTTAAAACTGCCTATACTGAGAATTTAACGGTCTATCAGATTTCCGCCCAAAGGCAATTGAATTTGTATTCTCGTTATTTTGACCCCCAGAGTGAAGATGATATCGTTCTGGATCTAGATTGGATTAAGCAATTATCAAAAAATTCCACTCTGGTTGCGGGTGTAAAATATAATAGAAGCTTTCATAATGAAGTTAATCGCTCCCTGGAAAAGAATTACTATGAACATTATTTTGCTCTGACCGATACCACAACAGGAGATATAGAATACCAGGGACCCCAGCTTTCTATTTTGTATAATCATGAACTAGCTGATCAATTTTTGTTGGGACTTGAAATTGATTATGGTGTTGAACGGGGGCTAAAAGATATTTATACGGAGTGTGAAACCATTCTGAGAAATATTGATATGAGAGCAGGATTGGGGTATCAATCCACTGATGGACACACTTATGCTGGAATCTCAGCCCGCTATTTCAATCGACAGGGAAAATATGAAGCAGTTAAAGAATATGAAGACGCTTTTGTTAAAACCTGGTTTGGATATCATCTCTATTTTCCTGAAAATCCACGTTCTACAAATAGAAAAGACGATGACCGTGAAGGCTTTCAACTAGGTGTTCAATTTGAAAGGAAGAATATTCTGAATTCTGGCTTTGGATTTCGTTTCAGTGGAGATCTTGGAGCCCAAAAAAACACCACTAAAGTTGGACGACCTACCTTTACTCAACCGCGGGGGTATTGGGAAAGAGAAGGCTATGATCTGACTGGAAATATTTATTATCACAAAAATGGTATCTATGGACAGTTGTTTTTTACTCAGTGCGACTATTACGATTGGGCTTCGCCAAAAACCTATGACGTCCTCGTTCTAGAAAATGACCAACAAATTAGCCGGTTTGGAAGCTTGGTTAGTATCGATCTCTTTCAGCCTTTGGAATTAGATGCCGGTTTTGAAATTCGTTCAATCAATACAGATTACACCGAACATGTTGCTGATTTTCAATATAATGCTACCAGAAATGAGAATTTCTTATTGCTAGGTGCTGCCTATAATCTTAACCCTGTCAGTTCTGTGAATCTAAAGGGAACTTACTCAACTCTTCAACCTGATTTTCACTGGGAGGGAATGGATAAAATTAATGTTATGGGATTACAGGCGGGCTATGGACGGCAGTTTGTTTTTGGGAAACTGGATGTAAATTTTACTTATCAGCTTAGTGATCTTGATAATGCCGATGATAATATAGAACAATTTGGAGTTTCGATAATGTATCGAAAATAAGAGGGGATTTGTTCACCAAAAGAGGTGACGAGTCAATTGTTAATTTAATTTATGGAGGATGTGATGAAGAAGATGTTATTGTTCGCCATAGTAGTGCTTCTGGCTACGACTATGGTTTTTTCACAATCCTGGGAAGTCGTTAAAAAGGGTGAAGTACCATCAGTTAATACTTCTACTTTTCTTGACGCAAACACAGGGTGGCTTGTAGGAGACGAAGGTCTTGTACATAAAACAACTGACGGTGGCAACACCTGGACCGTTGTTCGGGAAGCAGTTCCCGAGAGTGATGACTGGGTCTCAGTTGATTTTGCTAATGCCGATGTAGGCTATGCTTGTGCTGATGCAGGAATGATCTTCAAAACTGAAGATGGTGGTGACACCTGGACAATGGTTGGTGATACATCTAATTATCAAGCCGATCTGGAATTTGTTGAAGCTATTGATGCAAATTTAGTTTACATTTCTGGTGAGGATTCAACAATGCTGAAAACTGAAGATGGTGGTGATACTTATACTCTTAGTGACTGTACTTTTAATGGAGAAGATCTGGATGGTGGATTAGCTTTCACCGATGCTAACTGTGGTGTTGTAATAAGTGATGGTAATGGTGGAAATACCTGGTACACTCATGACGGTGGTGACACCTGGAATTTCGTACCCGTTGGCAGTAATTGGCCTCCTGGCACAATTTCTTCTAGGATTTATGATATCGCTGCAGCAGGAGATTCCACATTCTTAATTTCAGGTTATCATTATGTCACTGTTATTTCCCATGATGGTGGAAAGACATATGAAAGAATAGGAAATGTCAGCTATGATTACGTTCGTAATGAATTGGTAGAAATGATTACTCCTGATGAGTTTTATCTGGCTGGTGAATATGTAGCCAAAACTACAGATGGTGGCTCAACCTGGGACACCCTCACTGTTGGTTCTGCTCAAAGCATGATTGATCTGGTAATGACAGACGCTGATAATGGTTATTTATTCATGAACTATGGTCATTGGATGAAAACTACTGATGGTGGTAGCTCCTGGTCACCACTTCTGGATTGGCCTGCTATCAGTTTCCGGGGACTTTCCACACCTACTGATAATAAAATAGTTCTGTCAGCCTGGGGTGGCGGAGAAATCAGTATTAGTGAAGATGGCGGAAACACTTTCTCCTACCCATCAAATGCTGCTACTGGTGCTATGAGTCATCTTTACGAATGTGAATTCATTGACGCTGATAATGGTATTGTAGCAGGTGAAGATGGTTTCATTGGCGTAACAGAAGATGGTGGCGCCACCTGGACATCAGTTACTAATCCAATGCAAGAAGTTCGTTTTGGAACGTATAACGCTCTCAAATATGCCTCACCTGATACTATTTATGGTAGTGGTGATGATGGTCTGATTTTCCGCAGTCCTGATGGCGGCTACACCTGGAATCCTGTTAGCAGTGAAGGTGAAGAAGATATTCTTGATTTCTGGACTTTCGGACCTGAAGATGTAGTCACAGCAGGTGATGATGGGTTGATCTGCGCTATAAAACCTGGTGTTGACAGTTTTGCTGTTGTCGATACTCTTTATCATGAAAAAGATATTAGAGCAGTTGAATATAAAAATGATGTTGGACTTTTTGTAACTTCTGGTGCTTATAATGCTGGCGGTGGTACAGTAAATAGGATAACCACTGGTGACGATACTGCTGCTGTTGTCTTTACTGAACCTGATGGTGATGATATCTATGATGTTGAATTTGTCAATGATACCTTAGCATTTATAGTTGGTGAAAATGGCAAAATCTACAGATCTGGTGATGCAGGTGTAACCTGGACTGCTGAAGACAGCCTTACAGATGTAACTCTTCAAAAAACAAGCTACAAAAATGGTAAACTCTGGGTTGTTGGTCAGGGTGGAGTTGTATTAAAGAAAATGATTGAAGAAGTTAACGTTGATAATGGTAATAAAACATTACCTACTGAATTCAGCCTGGAACAGAATTATCCGAATCCATTCAACCCGACTACCATAATTTCTTTTGCTTTACCAAAAGCCACAGATGTTAAACTTACTGTTTATAATCTGGTCGGTCAGGAAGTTGCTACTATAAAAGATGGCCATATGAAAGCAGGACAGTATGAGATGAGTTTTGATGCTGAAAATCTGGCTAGTGGTATTTATTTCTACAGACTTAAAGCAGGAAGTTACACCCAGTTGAGAAAAATGACCTTACTGAAATAGACCAGTCAATACCTTACAATAGATTAGGGGCTGTCATTAGTGACAGCCCCTGATTTACCCGGTTTTTCTATCGGAAATTATTAATTAAAAAATTGATAAAATGTTTAAATTTATAAGATATAATAAATTTTATCAGATACTTATTATTAGCATTATTTTTATGTCAGTTGCTATTGCTAGAGAACCGGCTGTTTTTAAAGGCCGTGTTCTTGGTCAAAACGATCAACCAATAGCTGGAGTTAATGTACTCATAAATGAAAATAAAGCGGGCTGTGCTACCGATGATCAGGGAAGGTTCTATATTGAATTGCAACCTGGAAGTTACCATGTTCAAATCTCTCATATCGGATATAAAAAAGTAGCTGATAAAATTGAACTTAACACCGGTCAGAGCCTGGAAAAAAATTACCAATTACAAATAGATTATTTTACTATTGGTGGAATCAAAGTATTTGCTGATAGGGAATTATTACCTTCTGAGGCGGAAACCAAAACCACAGTTTCTTCCGGTGAAATTGAACATATGCAGGCATCAAGTTTAAGCGATATTATGAAATTGGTTCCAGGACAACGTTTTGAAAATCCTGGTTTACAGGAAAAAAAGCAATTAAGTCTCAGACAAAGTTCTACTGACACCCAGGCCGACCAAAATGCATCGCTAGGAACTCAAATAATTATTGACGATATTCCAATTTCCAATAATGCTAATATGCAGATCGATACCAAAGTCAATACTGGAACCATTGACCGGACAACAACAAATGAAGGCATTGACCTTCGCCAAATTCCGGCCGATAATATCGAAAAACTGGAGGTCATAAGAGGAATTCCTTCAGCAAAATATGGTGATCTTACTTCCGGTATTGTCAAAGTCGAGACAAAATCAGAAAATCTTGATCAGCGTTTCAAATATAAATATAATTTAAGAAACAAAGAATTTAATCTGAACGGTGGGTTTAAAGTTTTTGATCAGTATCTGAATTATAATTTTAACTATGCTAATAGTATTCGTGATATTAGAATAGAGGATTATGATTATTCCCGTCTTGCTGCTCAATTATCCCATACTGCTCATTTGTTTGATAATCTCTATACATTAAAAAATAAAGTCTACTATACGAGAACTTTTGATGAACAGGGATTGAGGGAGGGAGACCTTCTTTTAACTGAGCGCTATAACCGTAATTATATTGTCCGATATAATCATAATAGTAAATACTTACTTTCACCTAAGCAGAAGTTGGAAATGTCTTATTCAATTAATTTTAATCGGCAGAATTCATATACAAAAAAACTGGTTACAGCCGATAATACATACATCAGTGATCGCATGACTGAAGGAGTTCAGGAAGGTTACTTCTTTCAATCTGATACCTCAAAATTATGGGTGAAAGGCCGGGCTATAAACCAGTTTTTAAGTATGGAGTATTGCAATTCTACAATATTTCTGTCAAATCAGCATAATTTCCGAACTGGTTTAACTTTTCGACATGAATCTAATAATGGGCAGGGGCGAATTTTTGATCCCTTATCTCCTCCAACCATAAACACTGCATTTCGAGATCGTCCCCGTAGCTATGATGATATTCCTGCTTTGTTAATTTCAAGTTTATACATGGAAGATAAAATTAAGGGCAAACTCTGGAAAAAGTTTCAGTTAAATTTAGGTTTCCGGCTTGAAAATTATGGTAAGGGAACCACCTTCTTTTCCAGTGATCACGGATCTTTTTTCAATCCTCGTTTCAATATGGTAATCTATCCCTTTGAAAATACCCAAGTCAGAATGGGGTATGGTACAACTTCAAAAGCTCCACCTTTAAGCATGCTCTATCCAAACCCACTCTATTATGATGTGGCTGATATAAATCGCTATTCTGAAGTGGATTCAATGCGGTTGGCAGTTGTCTCTACTCATATTTATAGCCGGCAGAATCCCTCGCTAGAGGGATCCAGACAAATCAAAAGAGAAATTAGCATTGATCAAAAAATCGGGAAATTAGGTCTAACTTTAACCGGCTATATCAATGACACAGAAAATGGATTTTCACGCTCTTTGGTTGAGCCAATTTTTCTGTACAAATATGATTACCCAAACTGGAAGCCTGACCAGCGCGATACAACAGAAAAATATATACGGGATTCAGTATCTACCAGTTACAGTAAATTTGAAAACTCCCGTGAAACCAAAACCCGGGGCATAGAATTTTCTCTGCGAACCAGACCTATAACTCCATTATCCATGCGTTTTCGTCTTGAGGCTGCTTATAATCAAACAAAATCTACTGATAATTCCTTTGATTATAGCTCAACCTATCTCATGGATAATGATATTAATAAAGAAGTTATGCCTTTCTGGAATCCGGTTAATGTAGAATCAGAGAACTTATTGATTAATTATAGAATGGAATTCCAGATCAGGAAATTGGGAGCCTGGGTTACTCTGGAAGCACAACAGGTTGTTTTTGACAAGGATCGTTACGAAGGCCTCGAAGACTCTCTGGCAGTTGGATATATCAGTGATCAGGGTGAGACTGTTACTTTCGATGAGCAGCAACGCAATCCTGATATGAATTCCACCTATAAAAGAATTTATCCTGACTACTGGACAAAAGAAGAAAACAAGACAAATATCTGGTTATTCAATTTGCGGGTGAGTAAATCTCTATCCAAAGGTGCCGAAGTTTCTTTCTTTGTTAATAATTTTTTCAATTCCCATCCACTTTATCAGCGTAGGCGGACCTCAGAAGGGACTGTTTCCTACACGCGTCTTAACCCGGACCTGTTTTTTGGAGTAGAATTCAGCGGGGTGATCAATGATCTTTTCTAATTATAAATATAGATGGAAGGAAATTTCTGGTCTTATCGTTATACTTGCTTCCTTTCTCTGGATTATAGGGTGTAGCGAAAGTGTGGCACCTCCTAAATCTATGCGCAGTAATTATTATGTCTCGGTTCTGGATACTTCTGGATTTACTGAACAATTGACAGGAGATATTCGAGTAGAAGGCGCTCAGGTTTTTGCCAATTCCATATCTTACCAAAATGTATATCAGGGATTGACCGATTCTAGTGGGCAAGCGCAATTAACCGATATTTTGCCGGATCAATATAATTTTTCCATAACCAAGCGATTGACACCCGAGGAAGTGTTTCAAATAACAGGTCAATCAATTGAACGCATCTTAAATGGTCAGGTTCAGAATGTAGAAATTCAGGAACCCGATACTCTGCAGGTTTATATACATCCTGCTACACTGGGTAGATTAGTACTCAGCGAGATCTATTATAATGGATCTCCTGCTGATCCTATACCCTATTACTTTCATGATCAGTTCACCGAATTATACAATAATTCTGACGATACTCTTTATCTGGATAGTTTAATTGTTGCCGATGCGGATGGCGGTTATATTGATGATGAATATATTCATTCTGTGCACGCCTATATGATTCCGGGCAGTGGCCGTGATCATCCTCTTGCTCCTGGTGAGATGATAATTATCGCTCAGGATGCTACTGATCATAGCTCGGTTAACAAAAGCAGTATTGATCTGAGCCATGCTGATTTTGAATATTTTGCTCCCGATCAAGGTGATGTGAATTACGATGCGCCCAATATGAAACAACTTCATCATAAATATGGTATCGATTTCCTATATTCTGTTATGAGTGATGCTCTAACAATTTTAAAAGTCGATGATCCTTATGCCTATGGCTATGATGACCATGATTGTATATTATTTCCCAAGTCTGCAATCCTGGATGCTGTTGAATACAGGGACAATCTATCGGAAACAAAATACAAACGACTGGATCCTTCTCTTGATGCTGGAATGACAGGAGGGATAGAAAACTACCAGGGGCTCTCAGTTCAGAGAAAGATCAGCAGATATGAAGGCGAACGTATTATTTTAATGGATAATAATAACAGTAGTATTGACTTTGAAATTCTGGAAGAACCAACTCCGGGTTATATTGTTGAAGAGGAAGAGGAGTAAAGAGGCTAATAATGCAGAATGAAGTTCACATAAAATTTGGTATAGGTTTTATTTGTGTTGCAGTAGTCTTCACAATGCAAGTCTTTGCTCAAAGTATTCTTCGGGATAATTTTTCTCTAACCGAGACTTATCTTGCAATTGATCGTCCACAGATTACCTGGAATCAGTCCGAAAACCCGGCCTGGCAGATTCGAGATTTTAAAGTGAATAATATGAGTTATGGCGTAAGCTTTGATTTTAATAATGGTGATTTTGCATTGCCCTATCAACCCGG
>DATGCI010000142.1:0-5029 GCA_035312185.1 bacterium | reverse complement strand
CAAAATTACTATGCTTAAAATTGGCCTCTTCTGAAAAGGAGCAATTAGTGAAGATTGCTTTTTCTTCAAAATCGGAATGTTTGAATTCAGTTTTGTCTTTAAAATCACAATTTTGAAAAGTAACATTGGCCTGAAAATCGGCTCGATATGTGTCATATTCATCATTTACATATTTGTAGCCAAGGACTTCACCTTTGAAATTGCAGTCTTTGAAGTAAATAGGAACTTCTACAATACTAGCATATTCTTCATGGCGTCCAAAGGAAGAATTGACCTGGCGCATATCTTTCAATTCGGTGAAATCAAGGCTACCAACAATGATTTTATTTACATATTCAACTTTTTGACCGGCATTGATCTGATCAATTATTTTATCGGCACTAACTCTTTGACCGGCCATTACAAAACAGGAAAGAATTAAAAGGATAAGAACTAATTTTCTCATGTCTAAACTCCTCATAAATTATTTATACAATTCACACTAAATTTGACACGGCTGATGAAATTTCGTTGTCAATTATTTTTATTTTTTGGGAAAGTGGCAACACCATAAAGAAGACTATCTCCTCGTAAATACAAAAAGAATAGCCGAAGCTAGGTCTATTAGTGGATTTAGAATCTCCTATTTTCACTCGAATTGAATAATGATACATAAATTCCGTTGGGCAGCCAATTCCTTCAGGAGTACTTTTTTATTTACAGTAAAAAGTTCAACTATTAATCCAAAATTGAACTTGAGTTTACATTTTGTTTAAATCAGTCCTTTAAACTTGGGTGTCATATATGAAATAGGAAAAAGGAAAGGAAAGTAAAATGTTTAGAAGAATCGAGTTGAGGAAATTTTTGAGTAAACTTGTAAAAATTTTTTTAGTTCATATGTTTGCAGTCCTGATCACCGGTCATCTTCATGCGGCCGATGGCAAAATTCAGGGAACTGTTGTTAGTACTACCAATGGAGAAGCATTGATTGGAGTTAATATTATTGTAGAGGGAACTTCACTAGGATCGGCCACTGATATTAATGGCTTTTTCAATATAAACGGAGTAATGCCAGGTCAATATACTGTTATTGCTTCCTATATTGGCTATGGTAAAAAGGTTATTGAAGACGTAGTAGTCAGAGAAAATGAAACCACTCATTTGAACTTTACAATGAGTCCTCGCTCTCTGGAAGGTGATGAGGTAATTGTAACTGCCAAAGCTCTTAAAAATACTGAGGCTGTACTACTAAAAGATAGACAAAAAGCCCAATCTTTAAGTGATGCAATTAGTGCCGAAGGCATGTCAAAAGCCGGATTAGGTACTGCAGCGGAGGCAATGAAAAAAATTACCGGAGCTTCGGTAGTTGATGGCAAATATGTTTATGTTCGGGGACTTGGAGACAGATATACAAGCACGAGTTTAAATGGTGCTGAAATTCCTAGTGCTGATCCCTATACAAGATCCGGGACAATTGATATTGTTCCCTCCAATTTGATCGATAATGTGGTGACGAAGAAGAGTTTTACTCCTGACAAACCAGGAAATTTTTCTGGCGGTAATGTTGATATCAAAACCAGAGATTTTCCCGACCGGTTTAATATGTCCTTTTCATCATCATTTTCTTTCAATTCAGCCAACAGTTTCAAAGAAGGACTTATGGTCAATAATCTGGGAGCCTCTCATTGGCTAGGAGTAGTTCGAGGATCTATGGATATACCCTCTTTTTTACCTGATACTTTCCGCTATGTTGACAGATTGGCAGCTCGCACCGATGCTGGCGAAGCCCGTTTTTTGGAGAATTATACAGAGGCATTTGATCATGATATGAATCCTGAGAAAAGAAATATTCCCATTAACCAAAAATATTCTTTTTCAATCGGAAATCAGACTCGGCTTTTTGGTCGCACTCTGGGATACATCGCTAGTGCTATGTATAGTCGCAAATTTGGTGGCTACCAGGATGGAACTTATGCCCGTTGGATGCTCAAATCAACAGCAGAAAATGCTACGGGTCTGGAAAATATGTTTGATCTTAAGGACCAAAAAACTACTGATGAAGTTCTATGGGGACTGAACTTAAAAACCAGCTATAAAATAACTCCTCAAGATATTATTAGTTTAACAACAATGTATAACCAAAATGGCGTAGCCACAGGACGTAATTTTAAAGGGTCTTATCCTTATGACTTGAGAGATGAAGAATTATATGTTGTTAGTTCTCAGCAATATCAAGAAAGAAAATTGGCTTCCTATCAACTGGAAGGTAACCACCAGATTGACCGCCTATGGAAAACTAAATTCCAATGGCAGGCTGCCTATGCAAATTCTCAACAAAATGAACCCGATCTTCGTTATTTAACCTACTCAATTACGCCTGGTGAAGAGGAAACCAGTTACAATGTTCGTTCCAATATTCCTCAGGAACGCTATTTCCGAAATCTAGAAGAAAACCGCTGGGAAGGAAATTATAATTTTGAAGTACCGCTGACCCAATCAGATCAAAAAGCAAAAAGTATCAAATTTGGAAGCTCTTTTGCCTATAAAGACCGGGATTTTGATGAAAGACGTTTTATTTATGAACCACCAGAAGATATAGGCAATTTGTTAAATGAATATGCTGGTAATTTTGATAGTGTTTTTACTGACCAAAATATGGGTACTGTCGGATCACAAATTATGCCTAATGAAAAAGAATATTTTGACATTGGCATTTATCTCAAAGAAACCAATCAACTCAAATACAATTATACAGGACAGCAAAAAATAAGTGCTCATTATGTGATGGCTGATATTTTTGCTACAGAAAAAATGAGAATAATTGGGGGCGCCCGCTATGAAAAAACTGATATGGAGGTTGCTAGCCAAGATACAACTCAACCTAAAGGCAATGTGGTCACTGAAGATATCTTACCCTCATTGAATATTGTCTATAGTCTGAAAGATAATCTGAATATTAGAGCTTCTTATGGTAAGACTCTTGCCCGGCCTAGTTTTCGAGAAATATCGCCGCTAGTCTCCTATGACTTTAAAGAAGGGGACAAATTTATTGGGAATCCTGATCTGGAGAGAACTCTAATAGATAATTATGATCTTAGATTGGAGTGGTTTAATGCTCCTGGCCAACTTGTTGCCCTAACTGGTTTTTATAAAAATTTTGAGAATCCCATTGAAATGGTAATTAAAGATATTAACTACTGGCAAAGCTGGGTAAATGTTGATAATGCCAAGTCCTATGGCATTGAATTCGAATTCCGTCAAAAACTGGGCTTTATTCATAAATATCTTGATAATTTTGCGATCAATTCAAATGCTTCGCTGATCCATTCAGAGGTTAAACGTGATAGCCTGGAACTGGCAAATAAACGCAGAATTAATCCGAATATTGAGTGTACCCGCCCTTTTCAAGGCCAATCGCCTTATTTATTTAATGCCAGTATTTCTTATGATAACAAGAAACAGGGAATCTCCTCTACTTTATACTATAACATTTTTGGAGAAAGATTGGCTGCCATTGGTAAAAGTGGAACACCTGATATCTATGAACAGCCGGCCAGCACATTAAATTTCTCAATAAGTAAAGGGCTAACCGATAACATCAATCTCAAACTTGCTATCAATAATATATTAAATAGCAGAGATCAGGAAGTCTATACATTTAAGGAAAAAGATTATACTTCAAAATTACATAGAAGTGGACGCTCCTATTCATTGGGGTTGAAGTATAGTCTTTGAAAAATGAAACTGTGAAAAATTAATATAACCAAAAGCAATTTATAAGGAAAAAAATAGAGGCAGTTTAAATAAAAGTTAATTAAAAGGAGGAATCCATGAGAAAGACAGTAATGTTAGTGTTAATTATGGCTTTGGTGATAAGTTTACCAATGCTTGTATCTGCTGACGAGTTTTTCGATGAAGTTAATTATAAAGGTGCTTTTGGTTCTAGCAACTGGATGCAAGGCTGGACTGCATTGGATGGTTATAGTTTTTTGACAGAACAGCCTGCCAGGTCCACAACAGAAACTATCACTGACAGCGATATTAGCGCTGGTGAAACAGTTTACTGGACAGCAGACAAGACCTATTTGCTGGATGGGCTTGTTTATGTAGAAGAAGGCGCAGTTCTCAACATTGAAGCCGGAACCGTTATTAAAGGAAAAGCCGATTCAGACCCAACTGCTGCTCTGATCGTTTCTCAGGGCGCAAAGATCTATGCCGAAGGAACAGCCAGCAATCCGATTATCTTCACTGCTGAAGGTGATGATGTGACTGATCCTTATGATGTAGAATTTAATACTCGTGGCCAATGGGGTGGCCTCATCATTCTTGGAAAAGCAGTTATCAATGAAACAGTCACTGATGGTATTTCCTACGTAGAAGGCATCGAAGAAGAATCTGAACGCACCAAATTTGGTGGAAATCATGATTCTGACAATTCCGGTGTCTTGCGCTATGTATCGATTCGTCATGGTGGTGCAGAATTGGCCCCTGGTGATGAGATCAATGGACTTACTCTTGGTGCTGTTGGCAGCGGAACCACAATAGAATATGTAGAAGTTTTTGCCAATAAAGATGATGGGGTAGAATGGTTTGGTGGGACAGTCAATGCCAAACATCTGGTTGCAGCATTTTGTGGTGATGATGGCTTTGACCATGATATGGGTCTCCGCAATAAAATGCAGTTTCTTTTCACTATTCAGGATCCTGAATCAGCAGGTCGAGCAGGTGAGCACGATGGTGGCCACGATCCGGAAGATGGAGAACCTTTTGCCTATCCTATTATTTATAATGCTACCTATTTAGGTCCGGGTACCGAATCCACACAGGATGATGCAGCATTAAAATTACGTGATAATTGGGGCGGTGAGTATAAAAATTCCATTTTTGGTGATCGCTCAGGCAATGCTCTTTCTATAGAATTTGTTGCTGATTATGATCAGGATAGTAGAAAAAGACTCGCCGATGGCGAACTTATTCTCGAAAACAATCTCTGGTTTAATTTTGCTCCTGGTAATACCTGGGAATCAATAACTGATACATCCTATGAAGC
>DATGCI010000141.1:0-3261 GCA_035312185.1 bacterium | reverse complement strand
TAAAGATTTATGAATTATTTCAAAGTTTTAGGAACTATTTTTGGTCTGGTAGCAGCCCTTAAACCATTTTATATCCACTTGTTACCCTATGATGAAAATAAATTGTTAGAGAAAGCCTATTCAAGCAAGAGACCGGCCTGGGTTTTACCGGCGGGAATTGCTGGACTATTACTTGTGGGATTTACGTGGTACAAGGAATTGACAACCGAAATTCCTTATTCCATAATCTTGACACTGGTTTTTTCGCTAACTGCTATAAAGGCTTTTTTCTTTATATTTGATTATCAAAAGTTTCAAAAGTGGGTTGCCGGAATGCTTGCAGAAAATAAAGGTAAAAAAATTGTAGTCCTGGATATATTTGTCGGTATTTTGGGCCTGGCTATTATTGTAGCTGCCTGGCTGCTGTATTAAAATAATTTATGAAAATAAGGAGGGATTAATATGGTTGAAACAAAATTGAAAATAGGAAAATGGGCAGGTGTTTTATCGGCTATTTTTTCGATTGTCTGGTTTGTAAGTTTTAGCCTGCTTGAGGGATATAAAGTAAGTCCCGAGTGGACAGATTTTAGTATTTTGGCCCATAATTTAAATATGGTTAACCCAATTTACATTTATCCAGCATTACTGTTTTCCATTACCTATGTTGTACTCCTGGCCAGTCTTCACCTGATTGTTGATGAACGAAAGAAATTGTGGACATTGATCGCCCTGGTTTTGGGAGTTGTCTATGCTGTTGCTACCAATCTCAACTATAATCTTGAAGCAATTTCTATCCGTATGAATATGGCAAATTTAGGATCTCAAGGTCTTGAAATGTTGATTCTGAAAAATAAAGACTCGATTTTCGGTTCAATTACTAGTTCCAATAATTTTCTTGTAATTTCTATGTTCTTTACTGGATTTATTTTTGATAAGGAGAAATTAGGCCGCTGGATAAAATTATTATTTTTTGCGCAAATCATTCCTCTAATTGCCCGAATGGGTTATAATATTTTTAATATGCACGAACATATTTATATTGGAGCTAATATGGTTTTTGTAGTGGGCGCTCCTCTGGCTTTTGTATTAATGGCAATATGGCTCAGGAAAAAAATGCGCCTGATTACAACAGAAAGTTTGAATAAGGAAGAATATGTTCAGATTCCTTTGATGTTTCTGTGAACGATTCTTCAGATAATTTTATATCATATAATAAGTTTATGATGAGTTATAACAAGGTAGTTATAGAAAAATTAGGTGGTCCGGAAGTGTTAAAACTGGTTGAAGAGAAAAAAATACCAGGACCAAAACAAGGACACCTGAGAATAAAGGTTATTCATTCAAGCGCAAATTTTACAAATGTAATGATCCGCAAAGGCAAATACCAGGATGAGAAAGAGAAACAACCCCTTTCTCCAGGCTATGATATGGTGGGAATTGTAGATGAAATTGGACCTGGCGCGAATAAATTTGAAGTTGGCCAGAGAGTTGCTGATATGACCGTAATCGGAGCCTATTCCGAGAATATCTGTTTGCCAGTGGAAAATCTAATCCTGGTAATTGAAAATATAATAGATTTTTCAGAATTTTTAAAATTTGACAAATATGTAAATCTTAAATAATTAAAAAGGGATTTAATATGCGTTTTCAAGAGATTGGAATGAACAAGAGAATGCTTATAATTATAACAGTTTTCTTTATAGCAATCACTGGTCTTAGCAAGGTTACCTTTGGTCAAGAACTAACCCAAACAATCAAAGGTCGGGTAATAGACAAAGCGAATAGAAATCCATTATCCGGAGCCAATGTAGTTGTAAAAGGAACCGACCCCTTAATGGGTAATGCAACCGACAGTGAGGGCTATTTTCGCATTGAGGGTGTACCTATAGGTAGATATAATATTCAGGTTACATATCTAGGTTATAAACCGGCAGTAATTCCTGAGGTTATGGTTGGTTCAGGAAAAGAGGTTGTATTGAATATTGAGTTAGAAGAAACCGTACAAAATATGCAGGAAATAGTGGTCAGTCCTGAAATTCGCAAGGATAAATCTCAAAACAATATGGCTTCTGTAAGTGCTAGAAGATTTACTGTTGAAGAGACTCGAAGATATGCTGGCGGTCTTGATGATCCTGCCCGCATGGTTTCAGCCTTTTCAGGAGTAACGGTTGGGAATCCTCAGGATAATGCTATTGTGATTCGAGGTAATGCTCCTAAAGGTGTATTATGGAGATTGGAAGGGGTCGATATCCCAACTCCAAGTCATTTTCCGGGAGGAAATATTGCTGGGGGTGGATTTGTCAGTATAATTAGTAACCAATTACTCAGTAATTCCGATTTTTATACAGGTGCTTTTCCAGCAGAATACGGGAATGCCTTGGCAGGTGTTTTTGATATTCAACTTAGGGAAGGAAATAGGGATAAACGAGAATTTACATTTCAGGCCGGGCTTTTAGGTATTGATGTATCCTCAGAAGGCCCCTTTGTAAAAGACAAAAAAGCCACCTACCTATTCAATTACCGCTACTCTACTTTTGGTTTACTTAAAGATATTAATGTATTACCAACTGAGCAAATACCTGAGTATCAGGATCTGTCTTTTAAACTGAATTTTCCGACAAAAAATGCAGGCGTGTTTTCGATCTGGGGGGTTGGTGGAAGTGACCTCAATGTTGAACCAGAAGAGAATGATTCCACCAAATGGGAAACTACCTGGGATAGAGTTGAATATGATTTTAAAGCCAAAATGGGTGCTCTCGGTCTAAATCATAAATATATTTTTGGCGAAAAGGCCTATCTTAATTCAACCCTAGCTTTAACAGGTAAGGATAGTGATATGGACATGAGGCGTTTGGATGATGATTTAGAACTGAGGCCGGTATATTTAGTAGATGATAATTCTGCAAAATTAAGCCTGCATTCTTTTCTAAATTATAAATTTAATGCTCGTCACACCAATAAGACTGGTATATATTTTAAAACATTGTTTTTCAATCAAAAATTAGCTGGCGCCACTATTGAACAGCAGCCAGAGACCTTTCGCCAATTTGTTGATGAAAAAGGTAGCGGACATCTTACTCAATTCTACACTCAATCCAAATATCAGTTCAATTCCGATTTAAATATGACTCTGGGAATTAATGCTGAATATTTTGACATTAATGAAGACTTCAATCTTAATCCCCGTCTGGGATTAAACTGGCAATTTCAGCCGGGTCATTCATTTAGTTTAGGTTATGGTAAACATACTCAGCCCGAACCATTGAAAATCTATTTTATTGA
>DATGCI010000140.1:0-3562 GCA_035312185.1 bacterium | reverse complement strand
GCCTCGTCCCAAAATGCGAGATAGATTTCGCAATCGCTATCTGTGTAAGTTTGACTACATGGACAAAAACTTTTCCGAATACGGTTGTGTGGGTTGTGGTCGGTGTATAGATGCCTGTCCGGCTGAAATTGATCTACGAGAAGTTGTCGCCACAATCCTGGCCAGTCCTATAAAAACAGCGGAGTAGAACATGAACACAAAAAATCCTTATCAAGTAATTCCGGCCGAAGTAGAGGAAGTTATTCAGGAATCACCGTTGATCAAGACTCTTCGGGTTCAGCCTGAAAAGGACTTTAGTTTTGACACCGGACAATTTGCTGAATTTTCTCTACCAGGAGTAGGCGAAGCGCCATTCACACCATCCTCGTCGATGCACAATCAGGAGTACCTGGATTTTACCATTATGAAAACCGGATTTGTCACTGATCGAGTTCACCAGGTAAAAGCCGGAGAGACGATCGGTCTGCGCGGTCCTTTTGGTCATGGATATCCTATCAATGACTGGAAAGGCAAAGACATTTTGATAATGGGCGGAGGCGTGGGCATGGCTCCCACTCGTTCCCTGCTCTTATCCCTGATCGATAATATTGAAGACTACAACAGCGTAACCTATTTGACTGGTGCTCGAACGCCCGACGACATGATCTACAAAGATGAAGTTAAGGATTGGCGTTCAGTCTCAGGTGTAGAAGTTATTCGAGGCGTTGATAAAGTTCCCGATGGTCAGGACTGGGATGAAGAAGTAGGTTTGATCACCACATTGCTGGAGAATATCGAAGTTTCAGCAAAAGACAATCCGGCTGTAGTCTGTGGACCACCGGTCATGATGAAATTCTCTACTTTTGAGCTTCAGGACTACGGTTTTAAAGACGAAAATATTTTTCTGTCAATGGAGAAAAAAATGTACTGCGGTCATGGCCAGTGTCGCCATTGCATGATCGGTGAATATTATTCCTGTAAAGACGGTCCCGTCTTTACCTATGACAAAATCAAAGATGAGGAGAATATCTGGGAATGAAAAAATTATTTATTGACGTGGAAAAATTAATGGCTCCAGAAACCAATCTCGATGATATCGAGTGTAGTTACTTCTATCATCGCAATAATCAGGGAACCTTTTCCCTGCTGGAGGTTGTGGAATTTGCCGTCTATTGCCGCAAATGCAAAGTAGCCTTCTGCGTGGAAGCCTGTCCCAAAGATGCTCTGGAATTAACAGACAAGAACATGGTCAAGCGTCATAATATGCGCTGTGTGGGCTGCAAAACCTGCACACTGGCCTGTCCCTTTGGTACTATTTTCCCGGGAGTCATGAACTATATTGCTGACAAATGCGATGTATGTCTCACCAAGCGGGAAATGGATCCTGATTATGTGCCTCGTTGTGTACGAACTTCGCCGGACGGGGCTATTGAATTGAAAACTATTGAGCAGGAAGATGCTGAGAATAATATTTTCTTTTACGGCGATCATATCGCAATTAAAAGTCACCACTGGCTTCAAAAGGAGGAAAAAATATGATCACAACACTCTTTTATCTACTCATTTTTCCTGGTTTGCTTTTCACCGTTCTCCTGGGTCTGGTGGTAGGCTGGGTCGATCGCAAAGTTAGCGCCCGTTTTCAATACCGGGTTGGCCCGCCCTTTTTCCAGAACTTCAACGATTTTTTCAAATTGCTGGGCAAAGAGACCATTATAGTCAAAGAAAGTGTCAGATCACTTTTCATAAGCGCTCCTTTTGTCTCCTTTGGCACATTGTCACTGCTGGCCATGCTGATCGGGCTTCCTCTCTTTTTGGGAGAAAGTTTTGGCGGTGATATCTTCGTAATAATGTACTTGATGGTCATCCACTCGGTAATGGTCGTACTGGGCGGTAGTTCGACTGGAAATGTTTACTCCAGTCTAGGCGCTGGTCGTGAGATCAAACTTGTCCTGGCTGATGAATTGATCTTTATTATGGTAATTTTAATTCCCGTTGTAGCATCGGGCTATGAGCTGCAGCTTTCGGCTCTAATCAGTGCTCAAAGCTCAGGCGCCTTTATAGGCTCGGTGCACGGTGTTCTTGGATTTCTGGCGGGATTGCTTTGCATTCAGGCCAAAATGACCATGCAGCCTTTTGATATTCCCGAAGCTGAAACTGAGATCGTAGAAGGTCCGCTTATGGAATACTCCGGACCTTTGCTGGGCTTCTGGAAATTAAACCATTTCATGATGTATGTGGTCTATCCCTTTCTCCTGGTTTCCCTCTATTTGGGCGGATTCAATTTGCAGGGCTGGGGAATTCTCTGGGCTGTGCTCAAATATCTACTGATCGTCGTGCTTATGATCATTATCAAAAATACAAATCCTCGTTTACAAATAGATACGGCTTTGAAATTTTTCTGGAGAATTTTATTTCCGATCATATTCATTGCCTTAATCTTAGCAGTAATAGGAGTATAATATGGGCTGGTATAATAAACGACTGGCTAAATCGCTATGGGTTTTTCATGTTAGTGCATCGCCCTGTAATAATTGTGACATCGAGATTTTGGATCTTCTCACGCCTAGATATGATCTGGAGCGGCTGGGAATTAAGCTGGTAGGTTCAGTGCGGCATGCCGATGTCATGCTGGTCAGCGGAATCGTCAATAAAAAAATTGAGCCTCGCATCAAACGGCTATACAGTCAGGCTCCCAAACCGATTTTTGTTGTGGCTATTGGCAGTTGCATGAGTTCCCAGGGCGTTTTCAAGGAAAGTTACAATAGATGTAAAGAGGTCAAAGAGGTCATCCCCGTCGATATGTGGGTTCCCGGCTGTCCTCCAAAACCGGAAGCCATGATCGAGGGCGTAGCCAAATTAATTGGAGTGCTAAATGAGTAAAGTTGACCAATTTCGAGATAAATTCAAAAATAAGATCTCTCAAGAAATTGAGAAAAAAGGCCGCTATTATTTTAATGTGGAAAACAGAGATCTTCGTCAGATTGCCCGATATCTTTTTGATGAAATGGGATGTCGTCTATCAACTGCTACTGGTATGGAGCGCGAACAACATCTGGAGATTCTCTATCATTTCTCTTATGACGAAACCGGCCAGTACTTTTGTCCCCGGGTGATTATCAAAGACAAGGAAAATCCTGAAGTAAATTCCATTGTACCCATTGTTATGGGCGCCAAATGGATTGAGCGGGAATTATTTGATTTCTGGGGTATAAAATTCAAAGATCATCCTGATATGCGGCGTCTTCTGGCTCTCAACCATCCCGCAAAACTCGACAAACCAATGCGTTACGAGAAGGAGGATGTATGACTGAAAATAGAATACCACTGGGGCCATTCCATCCCTTGCTGGAGGAAGCAGAATATTTTGAACTTCAGGTGGAAGGCGAAACTGTTGTTGATCTTGATATGGAAATTGGCTGGATGCATCGGGGTCATGAATATATTTCTGAGCAAAAGAATTTTACCCAATCCATCTATCTGGTAGAGAGAATTTGTGGAATTTGTTCCACTTCCCATCCTATTGCCTGTGTGCGGGCTATTGAAGACGTTGACAATGTAGAGATTCCCAAGCGAGCTAAATACA
>DATGCI010000139.1:0-3664 GCA_035312185.1 bacterium | reverse complement strand
ATTATAAATATAAAAAATATTAAATAAAATACTTTGTTCTTCCTGATTTCATTCTCTAAATATTTACCAGTTTTTCTCATAATATCATTTTCTAACACACTAATTCTTCTACTAATATTTTCCTGAAAATTTAGTATTGCAAAGCTCATTATCAAAATAATTTTTATATATCAAATTTTAATTTGAATAAATACATTTTATTAAATAACTTATACGTCAGTTCATAAAAAGGAAATATTATGGGAAGAATGAGTATAATTATAGTACTTGGTTTTGTTATGATAGCAGGAGTTACTTTTATTGCTATCAATGAATCTACAGAGCGAAGTTCAGAAATTGTGTCCAATGAAGCCGAACATACTGAAGCCCTGCTTTCAGCATCTGATGTTGTTGATTTTACAATTCAACAGTACATTAAAACTGGTAATAAAAATCATCAATATGAAGGTGAATGGGGCAATACTAATGCTACCACAAGTATTACTGATCTCAATATATCTGATACACCTTATGATACCCTTCAAATAACCGGAACAGCCACTATAGGAGGCGAAACCCAGGAGATCAATACCACAGTTGTCCTGCGTCAGGGAATCTTACCGGCCAATAACTCCATGCATCTGGTATCAAATTCTGTCAATGTTGATATTGAAAGGGGCCGGGTTAGTGGTTATGACGAGGATATGGATGGCAGTTCCGGAGATGGAGAGACCCAGTGGGGACTCACAGTTTCTGATCCTGATATGGCTGATGCGCTTATAGAAAAGTATGATACCATGTCCTATAATGGCAAAAATCCAATTATTGGTAAAGAACAGGATGAATCCACACTCTATGATGAACCCAGTATTGGTTATGCTCCCGGTGTTATTGATCTTCAGCAGTATATTGAGACCTATCATAATCACTCCGATATTGATTTAACAGGCGGGCAGATTGGAAACAGTGATGGTTCCAAAGCAGTCTATGGAGCCGAAGACGATTTTCGCATAATTTATTCCGATCAGTCCAGCACATTATCCAGTGATGTAGAAGGTTTTGGCATTCTGGCTATTAATGGTTCTTTGAGTACTACTGATACCAATACTCTGGATTGGAATGGAATTGTTCTGTGTACTGATTCTTCACAATCCAGCAATACTTCTGTTTATCTAGCTGATTCCAGTTCTATTCATGGTTCCCTGGTAGCCGGTGGTGTCACCACTGATAACCTTACAGTAACTGCCAAAGGTCAGGTTGATTTTAATATAATTAATGACGTTGTCATCCCTCAGGAAGAGTTCAAAGTTACTCTATCAATTTTAGGATCGGAACTCAGTGCTGACGGTGGTATTACTGATGAGCCTACCCATGTTGATCTTAATATTCACGGCAGTTTAATAAATCAATGGTATAATGTAGAAGACTGTGATGAAACCTCCCCTACTATCTGGAATGATCCTGCTGTTTATGATCCGGGTGAAGAAGTTGAAGTAGTGGGAAAATTTCGCCCGAGTACATGGGGAAATCCGGATAGAACAATTTCATCTACATCGAATTCTGACAAATTGCTGGTTAAAAGAAATGGTGACATTGTACCTCAGATGAGTGGTTCCAGTGGCCAGGTCAATGTAGAAGAATGGTTGGGCTCCTATATCAGTGGAACCCAAATTACCCTGGGCCCCAGTCAGGCTATTTACCTGTATGATTATAATGATGTTGATTACTTTTTTCCGGAGTGGAATGAATATATGGACTGGTGGCAGGATCATGGGTATCATCTGAATTCCGAAACCTATGATCAAGTAAGCTGGTGGTGGTGGACTTATAATGTTCCTACAGATGATGAAAGTTATGAATACTGGAATTATGAAAACTCCTCGTTAGGAATTTACCGACAACAGGAATTCATTAATAATAATCAGGATATATTGCTAGAAATCTGTGATGACCGTGATTTTCAGGATCTAGCCGTACTCCTTACCCTTCATCCCGCTGATACAGTGGATAAACCGGTAGAAATCAAGTATAGTGAAGATGCTCTTAGTAAAGTTAAACAGATGCTACAGATCAAGGCTCCCAGTATGCAAAGCGATACTGTTGTTACCAGCATTAAATGGGATTACATGGCGCCTGGTGAATGATTTTCACCACAGTTTCAGAGCAAGTATTTTTTATAATATTCATGAATCATCAAGACCTATAAATTTTGACTGGAAAACAATTATATAAAACAACACAGGACTGAATAAACTATTATTCTGTCTATAAATCATTTTATTATTGTACTATAAAGACTATCCAATACCAATAATTCAGTCCATTATTCCAAAAGCATATTTTATCATTAAGGAGTAAAAATTTGGGAAGAATGAGTGTTATTATCGTTCTTGGATTTATTATGATTGCCGGGATAATTTTTATCGGCATAAATGATTCCGGGAGAAGGAGTTCAGCTGTCACAGCTGCATATGCTTGCCGTATTGAATCCAGTTTTTCTGCAGAAACTGTTGTCGATAATCTAATCACAAAGTACATCCGTACCGGTGTTACTGACACCAGTGTAGATTATAGCAATGATCATCGTAAAGCCACAGGTTATATTGCACCAATAAAAACTGGAAATCATGATTCTCTGATCATAGCAGGTCAGGATTCCACCTACGGAGAAACGGTCAAAGTCCGAGCCCTGGTCCTCGGCAAAAACCGGGTCTTGAATGTTGAGAAAGTCAGTCCGCTTTCATTTGATGCTAGCAATATTGATCTGGGAAAATTGACCGGCAGTATCGAGCTCAATGGCTGGGATGAGGGAATACCCAACACTTCCGGAGTACCGGGCATTACGGTTCCGACTGAGGACGTCAAAAATCAAATCGAAGAGGATCTTAAAAATATAACCGGTGATGCCACTGTTGATGGAGACGGCGGTCAGGTCGCTGTTGAAGATGGATTAACAACCGATGATATCCAAAATTTATTTAATAATCTCAAAGCGTCCGCTGATCTGGTAGTTAACGAAATGAAAGGAACTTCTGACTTTGGAACAGCATACAATCCGCTTGTAGTTTATTCTGATGGTGATCTGGACATCAAAGGCAATAATGAAGGCTATGGTGTGCTGGTTGTAAATGGTTCAATCCTGGGAGTGGGAAATTTAAACTGGCACGGATTAATCGTTTCCGTCTTTCCCGAAGATTACTCCGGTAATCCTTCTTTGACTCTGAAAGGTGGTGGCGATTCCTACAATGTAGAAGGCGGTATAATTATGTCGGCCGCCGATAATTTCAATGTTGCTCTCGATATGAAAGGCAATATGAGTGTGGTCTATAATAGCGATTATCTGGAAGTTGTCCAGCAACTGATAGAGCATAAATACAATCAAATGCCCGACGCCAATCCCAATATTGAAAAAGAGGTCACAGGAATCAAATGGAGCGCCACCCATTGGTAAGATAAATTGCCCAAAACCTTGTAGGTCTCGACGACCTGCAAGGTTTTGATTGAAGAATTTATTATTTAGCTGTTAATATTAGACTTATATTAGTTATTTAAACCTTGCAGGTTTTGGAAACCTACAAGGTTTTTTTAGAAATGTTTCGCCTCTACGAGGCTCTGGTATTTTTTTGTGGCAATATTTTCTACAAATATGTCGCCCCGCTGGGGCTTTTTGACCTTGCTATATATC
>DATGCI010000138.1:0-4131 GCA_035312185.1 bacterium | reverse complement strand
CAGGGAGTTCAGGAAAGAGCGCAGAATAATCCCTATAATATTGGAATTCCCTTTATCTGGTGTTCTAATAATCTGGCTGCAGCTTTTGTAACTCAATGTGTACTGTATGAAAAGATGACCGGTGATACAAAATTTCATGCTCTGATGCAGGCTCATCGTGATTGGCTGCTGGGGCGTAATCCCTGGGGTGTAAGTCAAATAGTAGGTGTTCCTGAATACGGCCGTTACCCCAATTATCCTCATACAGCAGTCACTGAATATTCTGACAGGTTAATTGTTGGCGGATTGAATGATGGCCCGGTGTATGCTTCGATTTATGAGAGTTTAAAAGGAATTAATTTAAGGAACAAAGATAAATATGCCCGCTTTCAGTCCGATATCGTTGTCTACCATGATGATATAGGCGATTATTCTACTAATGAACCAACTCTTGATGGCAGTGCTGAGACCCTTTTCTTTCTGACCCACTTCACGACCGCGAATGAACGCGAATGAACGCAAATTATTTTTGAACGGTTTTCAAAAATATATATAAAAAAAAAGATAGGATAATGGTTGGTATTATTGGGATAAGATAATTTTTTCCATTGTAATTTTGGATGGGCAAAATTAAAAATCAATCCAGCACTAATTCCGGAAATTTTTAAATAATTTATAACCTGGCCAATGTGTTCATCTATTATTTGATCCACTGTTTTTAATTCAATAATGAGTCGATTGGGAAATTCTATGTCAGGAATGTAATCATCGATATAATGGCCTTTGTAATCCACCTTATATTTATTTTGTTTTACAAAATCGATATTTTGTAATTTTATTTCAATACTTAATGCCCGCTCATAAGTTTTTTTCTAAGCCCATGACCTAATTCATTTAACACCGACATAAAACAGCCAACAATTTTATAGACTAGATCACTTTCTATATTTGGATTACTTTCCACCGCTAATCAGTACTCATAATTTAATAGCCGCAAATATTTTTTAGTATTTTAATAAAAGTAATTGAATTAAACAAAAAATAAAAATTTTTGTCATTTGCGTTCATTTGCGGTTTGCGATTCGGATTATCTCAATAATATCATTTTTCTAGAAAGTACTTTGCTGCCTGTCTTCAGTTGATAGATATAGGTTCCACTGGCAACTTTTTGTCCGGAATGATTGGTTGCATCCCAGACAATTTTATGGGTACCGGGATTGGCAAAATGTTGATAGCTTTTTATCAGGTCACCTTTTATATTATAAATTGATAATTTTACATTATTGGCTTTCGGCAATGAATATTCAATAGCAGTTTCAGGATTAAAAGGATTGGGATAGTTCTGGTGCAATTCTATTTTTTCTGGAAGTGTTGTTGTTTGATTCGCAATGTTGACAGGCTCATCAGTAACTAATCTTAGATCGTCAATGATTACTGAACCACTTAGCACTGGATCTTCAGCAGTGGAATTGTAGGTTAATTGAAAGGAATCGATTCGGAGGGTGCCATCCAGATTACCATCTCCTATCCATGTACCTGTTTCTTCGGAACTCATGTCCCAGCTGATCAGTTTCCAGCCGACCCAATCAAGAGTGTACCAGGGACTGACTTCGTGGCCTGCACTGCCGTAAATATCATCATCGACAGCAAAGCGGAATTTATTATTACTGCCGTCACTGAAAACATAGGCCTGTAATTTATAATTCTTGTCAAAAGTCACATTTCGGGGCGAACCGCCTGACAAATAATCTCGCAACAGCCACTCGCCGGCATTTTCATCCCAGGTGTATTTAATTTTTAGAGCAGTACTACTTGAAGTGATTAAATTGGTAGTGTCGTTTTCTGCAGTTCTTGAACTTTTATCAGTAATTATTCCTGTAGTGCTGCCACTACCTGAAGGCTGCCACCAGTTATCTACACCATTATCAAAACTGTCAATATTTTTTACTTTCCAGGCCATATTTCCTGTTTGAAAGCTATAGGACTTCTTAGTTATAGTTGCATTGTTGTACAGATCAGTGAGCCCCATAGCAATTCTGGTAATATAGATATTATCAGGAGTCAATTCTTCCTCGGGAAAAATACATACACTGCTTTTATCATTTTTTACATAATGGAACAGAGAAATGGGAACGAACTGATCATTGGAAAAATCTTCAAGTTGGAAATTATCTTCTGTAATTGACGAGTCGGTAAGTACTTCGTTATAAGTTATATTTATCAAAGGGTGTAGCTCAGTTCCACTGGCTCCAAGTTCCGGATAAGCGGATGCAATTTCTGGAGGTTCAATATCACGAGGCGTTGTCCTAAAATGTAATTCAAAACTATCACCGCCAACTGTATCTTTGTTGCCATCTAGATAATGACCGTATGCATCTTGCAAATTTTCATTAAAAGTTAAGGTATAGTTCTGAACGTATTCAAGACTGTCCGGAATAATGAACAATTCTGTATTATTATTTTTCCAGATTAGTGAAAATGTTGTAGCTGGGTCGAATTCAATATTATTTTTAACTGTAGTAGTATCCATACTTCTGCTGAATTCTACAGAAAGGGGATCCCAGGCCGGAAAGGCTGTATCGCCTTCTGCAGGAGTTGTGGAAAGGATAACTGGTGGAATTTTGGAGACTAGCTGGAAATCCTGAAAAGTGATCATTTTATTTGTTGTTGAAATTTGAGCTGTATCCGGATAATAACCTTCTGCTTCTACAATTATTTCATAATCTCCAGGATTTAAACTATCAAACATATAGAAACCATTGTTCATATTATCGCCGTTATAAATGTGACCACCGGGATTCATTACCACCTCAATATTGTTGACCGGCTTTTTTTGATCACCAAGACTGCTCAAAGAAAAGTATTCAACCTGTTCGAATTTATCACGAACCAGGCCGCAAATAATCTTTTGATCAAACATATTTTTATTATAAAAATCGACAAAAGATTCTGCTAAAGCCCAGGCCTCCTTTTTTCGATAATCTAGATTTTGCAAACGCCAGGATTCAGGGATATAATCGTGAAAGGAGCCTTCTGAAAGCGCTCCAGGCATATTTAAATTGCGCAAAACACCCAGACCCTGAGTGCCCCAGTCATAAAAATCCCAGTCTCCCCGAACCGATTTTCCTGTAGTCCGATTAGCATAATAAAGATCATCAGCCATGATATTGCTCATTTGTTTGGCTTCGTCAAAAACAGGGTCGTCATCATATCCGCGAAATAGCATAAGCGTACTATTACTGGTGCCCTGCCATCCATTACTGTGAATGGAGTGAAAGAAATCAACATTGTTGTTATTAGCGATTGCACTAATTGTACTGAGAGGAAGATCATCAGCAGTGGTATTTGTGGTTCTCGACATGACTACTTCAGCTCCATGCGCCTCTAAAATATCTCTAAGTTTTAGTCCTTTGGTAAGATTCCCTTCTGATTCCCAAAAATCTGTGGCTATGATGTGTCTATCATCAGAATCATGCCCACCATGCCCGGGATTAATACAAAACTTGAGTCCTGAGAAGTCCTGAGCAATTATTATTACTGAACTTATAAAAAATATTATTGATAATTTTATACTTTTCATTTTTATACCCAATTATTCTTGTATTTCAATTTGCAATATTTCGATATTTCCGGAGATAGTATCGTAGATAATTTTATCACCAACAGGCGACCAGTCCGGATGCATTTCGATTTTATCAGAAGTTTTTGTCAGCTGAAATTCCTGTTTACCATTAGCAGATTTGACTACAATTTCTGAAGCAGTTATTCTATGGCCATCATCCTGATCCTGCATAGCCACAATCCATTTTCCATCAGGTGACCAGGAGGGATAATTGGCATATCCCAGCTCGGCAGTTATATTGCCTTCCAAATCACAGATATAGGTTCCTTGACCTGCCAGTGTAAATAATATTCTGTCTTTCTGTGGGGAAATCGAACCCCAGATATAATGTCCTTCACCTACAGGATTTAGAATTTTTTCCTGACCCTTAGTTTGCACAATAAGATTGGAGTTTTCTGTATAGGCCAGAGGATCAGAAGTTACCGGTTTACTCAATGCTGAAATCTCCCGGGCTGTATTGCTGGATAGATCAAATACCTGTTTATTACCCTGTAAATTGTACATAATTGCTTCTTTTTTATAATAATGGG
>DATGCI010000137.1:0-34558 GCA_035312185.1 bacterium | reverse complement strand
ATGTGTGATTTTGCTTCTGAATTAGGTATAGTCGAAGCCTTATCCTGATTTCGGATTGTATTATTTTGCGAAGTATTTTGCTGTTTATCGGCTTTTACAAAATGTTGTTCTGGCTCGGATTCAGTCTGTTGAGCAGATTTTTGTCTGGTTTGAATTTTTTTGATAGTTTGATTCTGCTTTAATCGTGCTGTAGTTGTTTGTTGATTTTTGGATTGGATTTCCTGATTAGAATGGGGATGATTTTTATCAGGATTATTTATTGTTTTCTGATATACTTTTTCTGAGGATTCATTAACTATATTTACGTTTTCCTGAGAGTTTGATTTTTGTTTTCCTGATCGAGTTGAAAAAACTCTCTGATTGTTGTTCTGATTATCAGAATTGTTCTGGATTTTTTCGCTATCTAGATTGGATCGATTCAAGTTTTGTTGATTGGAATTAGATTGGGTTTGTGTTTTTTGCTGAGCTGTGAGATTTTGGCTGTTATTTTGGTTTTGGTCTACTTTTAAATTATTACTGGAATGAGTTTGTTTTTGATTTGCAATTTCTGATTTTATTGCCTTTTTCTGGCTACTCTCAATATTCTGTTTACTATCAATTTGACTTTTTACATTGGACTGATTTTGAGAATTATGTTTTACTATTGTCGAAGGCTGGCTGGATTGTTGGGATTGTTTGGCTTGATTATCTGAGTTTATTTTGTTTCCGGGAGTCTCTGGCCGATTAGAAGTGTTAGGCTGAAAATTCGGCTCATCCGTATTTTGGTTAATATTTTTTGATTTAAACTCTGTTCTAGAATTTGTTTGATTGTTTTGGGGGGAGCGATCAGCAGCCGAAGAATTCTCCTGTTTTGCAGTTGAAGGATTAGTATGTGTCTCTACTTTTTTGGACTTATGATTTGACGGATTATTAGCAATATTTTCAGTAGAAGTGTTTTGATTTTTGTTGTTAGCCTTGTGATTAGAAATATTTTGCTGGCCTGGTTCAGATTTTATATTTTTTTGTTTAGAAGGCCAGAGATTATTATTTGATTTGCTCTGTGGGCTTGCATTTTCAAAGGAATTGTTATTAATGCTTTTTTCTTGATTAGCGTTTGAGTTTTGAGCATCTTTGTGCTGAACTGGTTCCGCTTTTACAGGTGTTGATTGATTATTGTGTGATTCTTGTTGGCTTTGAGTTTTTACATTAATTTTATTTTCTGAGATGCCATTATTTTGAGTAGAATGATTTTTTACATTCTGATTTTGTATTTCAGAAGTATTGGCTGTCATATTTTCTGAAGACTTGATTTCGGAACCTGGATTTTCAGTTTTTGCTGCTGATCGGTTTTGAATAGGGTGACTTTCAGAAGAATTATTTTTTGAACCCTCTGAATGAGTTTTGTTTGATATCGTAGCTGTTTTTTTATTGTTTTGAGTGGATTCAGTTTTGGCATTGCCAGTATTAATAGATTCATTAGGTAGCTTTTCGGACTTATTATTTTGTGATGTTTGATTTGAATTATTGTTTTTTATATTGGTTACTTGTTCTTTCGTTCTGTTGGATATATTCTGAGCAATATTTTCAGACTGTTTAGACCTTATATTCTTCGAACTGTTTGACCCGTTTGAATCAGTTTTAGTATTTTTCGACTGCGAGTCGTTTTCTAAAGGCCTATTCTCTTGCGGAGTTTCTTTAACCTGATTAGAATTGTTTGGTTTTTGAGTAGTTTTTTGGGCTTGCTGATTATCATCTAATGGCCTGGCTTCCTGTATTGCTGCCTTGTTCTTATCATTAGATGCTATTTTGTTTTCAGCAGTTCTATTATCTTGATTTTTTGCTTTTTGGTTATTATCGGAATTTTTTGCTGATTCAGAATTAAACTGTTTTTCACCTGAATTTACTTTTTTGGTTTTGGCATTATTATCAGTATTATTGTTGGAAATATTTTGATTGGAAGAACGAAATATTTTGTTGCCACTGTTTCCATTTGTGGCTTTTTTTGAATCAGACACATCAGATATATTAGACGCAGATTTTGATTGGACAGATTGTGGCTGCTTGGAATTAGCGGCCTGATTTCTAATTTTGGCTGGCCTGGGATGCAATTCTCCCGAAAAGAAAGCCTCAAAATTAGTCCCATTCTCCATAGAAAAAGACTGGCCTTTGGATCCAGCCTTTTCCGGGCTTTGGGTTTTGCCAAAATTTACTATGTTAAGAGTCTGGTTCATTTAATTATCATTTTATCTAGTTTCTGATTCATAATTTCAAAAATTCCATTTATACAGTTTCAATTAATATGCCAGGGTAAAAATTTTTCTTGATATTTTTAATGAGTTTAACTTTATATAAAAATAAGTTAATAAATAACAATATGTTAGAAACTATAAACAGCAGTAAATATATTAAATTAATCACAAATAGAAATGATTTTGATTCGGAAATTATTTCCACAAGTTCGGAAAATTGATTTGTATTAATTTGTAGATTAGTGTTCATTTTTATCCATTTTTGTTTGAAAAATGCTATGAAATCCATAGCTGATTATCAATCTGCTAACTGGCCAATTTGGTGGTTAATCGTGCTGCACGTTGTGGAGTGAGGGCCTGAATTAGTTTTTGACGCTTGCGGCTGCTCATCTGTTGGTAAATATTGATAAGAGTATTATCATTGATTTCCTTGAGAATTGGCCGAAGATCTTCCACCCGCATAGATTCGTAGGTTTTAGCCAGACTTTTGATATTTTCAGATTTATTCTGATTATTTTTCATTTGTTCCCGAAGTTCCTGGATACTCTGCTTCTGCTCATTAATAGTTGTCTCATGAGTCTGAATGAGATTGGTGAGACTATCATATTTGCTGTTCTTTACGGACATTAAGCTGTCCTTCATAGTTATCAAATTTACAAGGCTGTCTCTCTGGGATTTGTCAATGTATTCTGGTATTTTACCGGACTCGGCTGTTGCCTGATCCTCACCATTTTTTTTCTCCATATAAGATAGATAGCCAAATATGATTGCAACCAGCACAGCAAAAGAAATGAATCCTATTAATATCCAGAAAAGGGCTTTACGCATTATCAATCCTTAATGTCATTGTTTCGAGTTTTTCTTCGCAAGGCAATCTCGCTTTCTTTCCTGCGCTCTTCTTTTTTACTTTTTTCTCGGTAATCCTGATACTGTTTTTCCCGTAATTTCTCTAGAATTTTGCGATTTTTACTTACTTCGATTAAATCTTTACGGGCTTTTTCAACTTCTTGGTTTGATTTTTCAACTTTTTGATCCTGCGAGGAAATTTTTTCATTCAATTGGGAAAGATAATCTGCTGAAGCTCTCAACTTTTCCAGAGAAATGGAGTTGTCACCGTTTATGAGAGTTTCAGTTCGTCCCAGGTGATCACTTTTTTTACTCTGCAATTTTTTCAAGCGTTCTCTTTCACGTTTGAGCTGTTGTTTGGATTTACTCAGATCTGTAGCCTTCAGATCTTCTTTATCACTTTGGAATTTTAAGACGCGATGTAATGAAAATTTAAACTGTTTTGACATATCTGCTTATCCAATTTTATCAGCCAGTTCCTGGAGATGCTCAAGATTGCTTTTAAAGTCGATGGACTCGTAAATATCCTGTCTTAAATAATCATTAATTTCTTCAATGTTGTTGATAGCATTATCAACTTTTGGATTGCTACCTTCTTGATATGCGCCAATGCTGATCAAATCCTCGTTATCTCTGTAGATTGCTAGAGTTTCCAGAATTTTCTGAGCATAGTGCTTTTGTTCATCGGAAGTAATGTCATTTTTTAGACGGCTGACACTTTCCAGAACATCAATAGCCGGGTAGTGGCCTTTTGTAGCCAGAGAACGGGAGAGTACAATATGACCATCCAGAATAGAGCGAGCAGCGTCACTGATTGGTTCATCAAGATCATCGCTTTCGACCAGGACTGTATATAGTCCGGTAATGCTACCATGTTTATCAGTTCCTGCTCTTTCCAGTAAGCGGGGGAGAAGAGCAAAAACAGATGGAGTATAGCCTTTAGTGGTTGGCGGCTCTTCTGCAGCCAGCCCGATTTCTCTTTGGGCCATGGCAACTCTAGTCAGAGAATCCATGAGCAAGAGCACCGATTTTCCCTGTTCCCGAAAATATTCAGCAATAGCAGTTGTGATCAGGGCTGCTTTAACCCGTACCATGGCGGCCTGATCGGAAGTAGCAACTACCACCACAGATTTTTTCAATCCGCTTTCTCCGAGATCCCGTTCAATAAATTCCCGAACTTCGCGACCCCGTTCCCCAATTAATCCAATAACATTCACATCAGCTTCTGCATAGCGAGCAATCATACCTAATAAAACACTTTTACCAACGCCACTTCCAGCAAAGAGTCCAACTCTTTGACCTTTACCAATTGTTGTCAGTCCATCTATAGCGCGAATTCCGGTTGTTAAATGTTCTGTGATTCGCTGGCGAGTCATAGGATTGGGAGAATCATTATAGGCTGGCTGTTCATCTTCAGCATTGACAGGCCCCTTACCATCAATAGGATTCCCAAGACCATCGATGACTCTGCCTAAAATTTTATCATCAACTTTAATAGAAAGGGGCTTGGGACTTCTGGTAACTGTACTTCCCGGTGAAATGCCTACTGTTTCATCAAGAGGCATGAGCAGAACCTTGTCCTGACGAAAGCCCACAATCTCAGCGCGAATGAAGTCACCAGTTCGAGTCCTGATTTTACACAATTCTCCCATCGTGCCATCAGGCAAACTGGCTTCAATTATCAGACCGATGACTTTCGACACCTTACCTTCGATAGTAAGGACAGAGTCAGTTTCATCAATTTGGTTGGCATGTTCCTGTAGATTATTAGCAATTACCATTATATATTATCATTTTGGGTTTGTAGGTTTTCTAATTGCCTGTTGATTCGGGCGTCAATTTTTAAGTCATGTGTCTCCAGAATACAGTCAGCCGGCTCTAATTCAGTGTTCTCAATGAGATGAACTTTACTCTGGGAAGTAAGTTCGCTATTCAATTTTTCAATCGATATATCTGGTATTTTTTCAGATGGAATATGGATTGTTAATTCGCCCTGATCTATAAATTCGGTTATATATTTGTTGATCATTTTTTCTAAATATTGTTTGTAATCGTCTTTGTGCTCTAATTCTCGCTCAATGACTTTTTTAGCAATTGTATAAGCCAATTCTAAAATAGGCTCAGTCATATTGTGCAGAGTATCATCAAGTTTTTTTTCCAGAGATTCAAACATATTTTTGTATTTTTGGCGATAATTTTTTTCAAGTTTTTTAAACTCGACCTGAGACTGCTCTTTGCCTTCTTCTACACCAGCTTGAAAGGTCTCTTCACGGGCATTTTGGAGAGATTCTTCCATCATTTTGATCTGATTTTGCAATTGCTCGATTTCCTGTTCGTATTCCGCTGCTGTCCTGGGTCGATTTGCTGAATCTCCGCTAGTTTGCGATGAAGGATCTGATTCCTGTTCTGAGGTTAGATTTGTGACAGGATCTTCAAGGTTTAATTTGAGGGTTTTCATTCTATGATCTCTTCGTCTTCGCGATTAAGTCTTATCTCTCCTGATTCTTCTAGATTTCGTATGACATCGATGATGCCTTTTTGGGCATTTTCGACTTCTCTTACTCGAACGGGCCCAAGATATTGTAATTCGTCTTCAAGCATATCAGCAGCACGTTTGGACATATTTTTGAGGAATTTTTTCTTTAAAGATGGAGTAGCACCCTTGAGTGCAAGAGCAATGGATTGGGAGTCAGTTTCTTTGTTAATCCTTTGGACGGCAGAATCGGCAAGTTTTTCAATATCTTCAAAGAGGAACATATTACTTTTGATATCTTCGGCCAGTTTGGGATCTTTTTCTTTAATGTCCGATAAAATTGTTTTTTCTGCTGATCGGGAGGCGGAATTAAGTATTTCAGCAACTGCTTCTGAGCCACCCATTTTACTGACTTCCTGACCAAATACTGAGCCCATTTGTTCTCTCAATGCTGATTCAATATCATTAATCAATTCGGGGGATGTTTTTTCCATGGTTGCCAGACGGTAGGAAATTTCTGTTTGCTGATCTTCAGGAAGTTCAGATAAGATTGTAGCAGCCTTCTTCGGATTGATATTGGCCAGAATGAGGGCGACTGTTTGGGGGTGCTCATTTTGTAGAAAATTTTGTAACTGTTTGTCATCAACAGTTTGAAGAAGATAAAAAGCGCTGACTTTGGTGGCTGCTTCTGCTTTCTGAATAATTTCTTCTGCTTTTTTATGTCCCCAGGCTTCTTCCAAAGCCTTTTTTGCATAGTCCAGGCCACCTTTGGAAATATAGTCCTTGGCTTGCATTGATTGGAAGAACTCTTCGACTGTAGAGCCAATCTCATTGCCTTTTACTTCATTCTTTTTGGCAATTTCTACAGCGATCTCCTCTAGTTCCTTCTCATCCAGATGTTTCATGATCTCAGCGGCCTTTGTTTCGCCAACTGATATTAATAATAGGGCCGCCTTTTCAACTCCGGATAAATTATTTTTCGGTTTTTGTTGCGTACTCTCCTGATTTTCAGATGGAGTTTCTTCAGGAGCTGGATTTAATTCAGGTGTTGCTTCTTCATTCATATTACTCTCTAATTATCTTGATTTAAGTATCATGGATCCAGGTCCGTAACATCTGGGCTGCTTCTTCTGGTTTTTCTTCAACAAATCCTTCAACAGAATCGAGCATTTTGCGTTTAGCCTTTAATTTGGCCCGGGCTTCAGGAGTCAGTTTTTTAATGAATTGATCTTCGTCAATATCATCATCCTCCTCTTCCGATTCTGCCGCTAGATATTTCTCATCACCAGCCTTTAGGGCAGCTGTTTCAGAAGATGCAGAAATTTCGAGTATATCGGGAGAGCGCTTGATCATACTTCGAATCAGGAAAAAGGCCACAAGAATACCAACTACAATTAAACCCTTATTAATTATATTGCTGATCAGATTTTGACGTTCTTGCTCTTTAAAATATTCTCGATCCTGTTGTAACTGGGTTCGGCTGAATTGAAGATTTTTAACTTCAACAACATCGCCTCGCTCTGGATCAAAGCCAACTGCGCCTTTGACGAGCTGAGTTATTTGATTAATTTCCTGTTGATTACGAGGAACATATTGCTGGCCCTCATCACTATTATCCTGATAGGTTCCATCAACCAGAACAGCCACGCTGAGTCTTTTGATATCGCCTGTGCTATGAACATGATGCCGGACTGTTTTATTTGTTTCGTAATTTGTAATAACATTTTCACTGGAGTGCTTTTGATTTGTGTTGTTTAAGGTATCCATGCTGGTCTGAGATTCAATCTGACGCTCCTCACTGACCACTGCCAGATTTTCTGGATCAACTTTTTCTATTGTCTCCTCTAGTTTTTCCATGTTGAGTTCGGCTGAGACCTGGACTTTAGCATTGCCCTGACCTACAACGCCCTCAACTAAACCGGAGACTTTGTTGCGCAATTTTTGCTCGACCTGATGGCGCAGATTCCATTGATTGCCGGAAGCTGAGAGAACATCGTTTTCATCTTCTTTACTGCCGGAAAGTAGATTACCATCTGAATCCAGAACAGCGACATCACTGGATTGAATACCTTCTACACTATTAGCAACCAGGGAAGCAATACCTTTGACCTGGTTATCGTTTAAATAATTACCATTATTAAGGTAGAGTACAACTGATGCTTTGCCCCGGGCTTTTTCTTCGAACAATTTTTCTTTGGGCATGACTAGATGGACGCGCGAGCTTTTGACCTCAGCAAATTTATCAATGGTTTTAGAAAGTTCTCCTTCTAGAGCCCGTTTCATATTCAAACGCTGCATAAAAGTGGTCATTCCAATTTTGGATTCGTCGAAAACTTTATAACCTTTGATATCTTCACCTAAATAACCTTTTTCTGCAAATTCAAGCCTTAACTCATCTACATTTTCTCGGGGAACCTTTATTGTTGTACCATTATCTTGAATCTTATATTTTATATTTTTATCCCGCAATTCATTGACGATCTTGGAAGCCTTGTTGGGAGGCAATTCTGAATGCAATAGTTCATATTCAGGACGATTAGCCCACAGCAAAAGGGCAATAATAGCGGAAACTATTCCAACAAAGACCATTACGATCAAAATGCGCTGGCCTGGACTATATTTTTTGAATAATTGTGCAATTTGAGTAAAAATTTGTTCCATATTCCATAACTCCAGATTTTAATTTAGACCGGTATATCCTTGATTTCATTGTAGGCATCGAGAACTTTGTTACGAATTTTGAGCATTAGGCTAAAGCTGAGATTGGCTTCCTCTAACTTGGTCATGGCTTCAGCGATATTGTCGGACTTGTGAGTAATTACATCATGGACTGCCTTTTCAGCCTCTTTACTATCATCATTGACAGCGTCAAGGAAATCTTTGATCGTATCGGAAAAATTAATATCGCTCTTTTCTTCCTGATTGGTCTCGGTCTTATTGTGTTCTTCTATCGAATGGACTGGTCTCGACTGGATAAGATCACTTATTTTAGTCATAATTATCCTTTCAGATCTAAAAATTGGCCTTTGTGGATACTTTTGACCTTATTATTTCCATAAAATTGCATTTCCTCAGGTTTGTCAGAACCAAAAAACATATGCAAAGTATTGATTTCAGAATTGGACAGAAACTCGTCATTTTTTACTTTCTGATCCTCTTTTTGGGATAATTGTTGAGGATCTTGCGTGCTTTTCTGAGTCTTCTGGTTTTCAGAATAGGCACTTTGCCTACTATATATTTTATTGTAAAGATTATTGGCTTTAATGGAATTTAAATCTGACATATGCTCCACTCAGCTTTAAATGTTCAATGCTTTTTCAGCTAGATTCTTGGCAGCTTCAATTGCACTCAAATTGGCGTCATAAGCTCTTGAAGCTGACATCATATCTACCATCTCCTCGACCATATTTACATTTGATACTCGAACATAGCCATCCTGACCGGCCAGAGGATGATCGGGATTGTAAACTAATTTCGGCTTTTGAATTTCACGGATTTGAGATTCATTTGGATTCTGTTTGTTTCGCAAGCGTGATTTATTATTACTGCCATGATCCAGATGGCGGCTTCCCATTTTTTTCATTTGCAGGTTGAGTTGGCTACCAAATTGGGAAGGCGGGTCAGCTTTAATTGTTTTATCAATTACAACTTTTTTATTGTAAACATCTCCATTTGGCCCGGCTGTTTTATCAGCATTGGCAATATTTTCAGCAGTAACTTCCAGTTTTTTCATCTGTCGATTCAAACCACTCTGGCTTACGCGAAAAATTGTGAACATTCCATCATTACTCATGAATTTTCTCCTTAAATTCTACCACTGATACTTTTCTTGAGACCAGCATAATGTTTTCTTAATACCCGGGAAGCAAAGTTGTATCGAATTTGATTTTCGGCCAGCTGGCTCATTTCCTTATTCAGATCGACCTCTTTTTTGCTTCTTTCTTTTATTCCCATTTTGGGCTGGTAATGTGGTTTTAGAATATGCTTATTATTGGTGGCTTTTAGACGGGCTTTTTCTTTGGCAGCCACTAATTCATCAGAGAAATCCGTTTTCGCTCGATTATAAGTAGGATTGTCAATATTAGCGATATTTTTGGCATTATTACGAACTTGCTTTGTATAAACATTGAGCCCGTTCTTGAGCAGATCCGATTTGTTGGTGTTAAAAATGTCAAATTTCATACAAGTCCTCATTTTTTTCCTATATTATAGGTGTCAATTAATATGCCAAAATTGAAGAATTATGCTAAAAAAAGTAGATCTCCCTATACAAAGAAGACCTGATAAAAAATAGAATTATTATCAAATAATAGACTTCCTGATAAATTTTTTCATGACTCTAGGAAATTATTTCCAAATCAAAATGTTTTGCAAAATTAGCATTATTAGGAGAGGTATATCGCAAAATAATAGTAATTTAAATACAATTGAATTTATTAAACATAAAAAAATTGGATTAAAAGTATTAAATCAAAATAATTAAATATTGAAAAAATTTTTAACACCTTTTTAAAAGGTCTTTAAACACCCTTTAAATAGTTAAAATAAGATAAGTGTTACTTTATATTAAAAAATAGAAACACAGTTTTTTTTAACTTGCACTCCTATTATATTGGATAAGGATATATTTATAATCGAGATTAAATTTCTATGATGAAAATTGTTGTATAATTGGGAAAAAAGATAAATAAGAACTCTGGAAGAGTTCAATATTAGTAACTGCCGATGGAATCGGTAGAAAGGAATTACCCGGCAATCCTTCCCAGGCGAAGCACAGGAGGGATTAGCTAAGAAGGATTACGTTTATGCTCCGGGTCCTACCCGGAGTTACTCACATTGAACCACATTCGTGGTTCTAACTTGTTGCAATTAAGTAGATAAAATCTCATAATAATTTTTGGTTTAAACTAGATTGCATTAATTATCAAAACAATTTCAACCATAAATATTTCAGCAGTTCTCATAAAAACAAAACCAGGTAAAACTTTTACAAATCGGTATAAATTTGAAAAATATGATACGGCAGGTGCCAAATTCAAAAAAATGCTCAGATGGTTGAGCTCGTAGAACCAGTTTTTTTACCATTATCCCAAAAACTAGATCAGATTTTCATAATTTTCCGGAAAGCTCATATTCTGGATAAAAATATTTTGAAATTCATCAACTGAATTTAATTCTATGTGTTTAACTACTGATGTTATTTGGGAGAAATTTTCCTGAAAGAGGGATAGAACCGCTCCTCTTAATGCCGTATTACCCTCGCTCTGAATTTTGTTTTTTTCGAGTTTGAGTAGTCCTAGAATGATGGCACTGTCGATATTAAGATAATTACCAAAAGCACCGGCCAGGTAGAGATTGTCAATTTGATCGAGTGAGAGGCTGGCATTTTGGAGCAAAACTTCCACTCCGGCTGCTATGGCACCTTTGGCCAATTGCAATTCACGCACGTCCTGTTGAAATATTTTGACTGGCTCTTTAATTACAAGTTGATCGGTTCCATCCTGGATTCTTCCTGATTGATCAATTTTACCAAGTTTGAGTCCACAGGCCACAGCATCGAGCAAACCGCTACCGCAAATGCCGCGAGGGGTAGCATTATCTTTTACATCGGCAATGATCTTTCCATCTTTACAGTGAGCATGAGTTATAGCACCTTTGTCAGCGCGCATTCCCATTTTGATCTTGCCACCTTCAAAAGCAGGACCGGCAGCGGTGGAGGCAAAATAGATTTGCTCCCGGTTACCAAGAACAATTTCGCCATTCGTCCCGATGTCGATGAGTAAAGAAATTTTGTCTTTTTTAAAAAGACCGGTGCTAAGAATTCCAGCCAGGATATCGCTACCCACATAACCGCCTAAATTGGGTAGAAAAGTTACCTGAGGATGACCGTCTAATGACCAGCTCAATTCTGATAATTGAAAAGTATATTTATCCAAACTGGTAGCCTTATAAGGAATGGTCATCAAAGGTTTTAGGTCAAGGCCACAAAAGCTATGATGAATGAAAGTATTACCGACAATATTAATTTTAGATATGGTAGATTTAGTTTGTACTGCCATGCTTTTGACAATTTTGTAAATGGATTCTCTTAACTCTTTTTGTAGTCTCTCTGCACCTTCTTTGCTGGCGAAATTCATTCTGGTCATGATATCGGCGCCATATTTTTTTTGGGAATTGTAGGCGACCTTGGTCATTAATATATTCCCTGATGAAAGGTCTATTAAACGTCCGGCGATTGTGGTGGAACCTGCATCAATAGCTATTCCATATTCTCCTGAATATTGAACAGCTGACTGGTCCATAATCTTCTCTTCAATTTTGATTTCCCACTGTTCAACTTCAACTGTTAAATCCTGCTCAACATGATGCTGACAGGCCAGGCGCCAGCCTTTCTCAATATCTTCCGATGAAATGTATTTCCCATCAGCCGAATTGATGGGTAAATCGCTGTCAATTATTTTTACACGGCATTTTCCACAGCTACCTTCACCCCCGCAGGGCAATTCAAATCCTAGTTCCTGAAGGGCTTTGCCCAGATTGGTAGATTTTTTAACTTTTATTGTTTTATTGAGCGGAATAACCTTTACTTTAACCACTAAAAACTCCTATATTATATGTCATTTTTTAAAAGGTCAGGTAATGCAAAGGTTATTACCTGATGTATCTTCAAATAGACAGATAAAAAATATATTTACGTTATGTTAAAATCTACATCAGAAATTTTCAATATTAATCTATCGGAGACCAGGTCGCGGGTGCTGGCTAAATCTCCGGATGGTATTCAGGTAGAACTTATAGAATTCCTCGGAGAAAATGAATACAAAGATGTCATAAAAATATCTAAGACCCTTGTTGAAGAATATGGTGAAGAAGCCCGTTTTAATAAAAGAACCATCAAAAAATATTTCAATTATCCCCGCACTCTTCCTTTTATATTACGGTATAAAGGCAATATAAATGGATTCATAATCGGAGTGCCTCTGGAGAATTTTAGTGATGAGGCCTGGGCAAAATGTGATATTAACCTGCAAAAAGGAAATACCATATATACTTATGCCTATATCATTTCCGAAAATCTGCAGGGATTAGGGTATGCAAAAATTTTAAAGCGGGTTTACCAGAGCACAATTAAGAAAAAGGGCTTCAAATATATCACAGGCCATGTTCGAGAAGGCGTTTCTAAAAGTTTTACTAAAAATGCCCAAATCATTAAAAAATTTAAAAACTGGAAAAATACAGGACATATATTTGAGTATTATCGAGCAGAACTATAAAATATCTATCTTATAATTTTGGGATTTATGGCAAACCTAATACCAGGGGAAATTAAATCTTGATCACTTCAGAGGAATTTTTTAATCAGGACGCCATTAGTCTGGCAAAAGATTTAATAGGTAAACATATTACCAGAACTATTGATGGACACGAACTCACTGGCAAGATTGTAGAAACAGAAGCCTATATGGGTATTGATGACCGGGCCAGTCATACTTATAGAGGTAAAAAGACCAAACGAACTGAGATTCTATATGGTGAGGGTGGATTTGCATATGTTTACACAATCTATGGAATTTATCAATGTTTGAATATTGTGGCAAATCATGAATCTATTCCTCAGGCAGTATTCATCCGTGCTCTAGAGCCGATCGTAGGGCTAGAAAACATGAGAGAATACCGTAAGACTGAAATCAGTAAAATTAAAAATCTGACAAACGGTCCATCTAAACTATGTCAGTCTTTGCGCATTGATAAGCAATTATACGGCTATGATCTAAAAAATGGGGGAGAATTATATATCAGTAATAGCAATGAAAAAATATCAATTGCCAGTTCACCTCGAATTAATATTGATTATTCTGGTCCGGATAAATCCAAACCCTGGCGATTTTTTGATCCTAAAAGTGACTTCCTATCAAAATGAGTTTTAAAAAAAATATTTCTAATACAATTATTAATGATATGAAAAAATAAAATTTAGTCCACTAGCATTCCTTGATTTCCCAATAGTAAAATTATTTCATTATTTTTTATTTAACATTTTGAAAATACACAAAAAATGAATACTTTTGAAAAGAGTATAATTGTAGAAGAGAAAAGCATTTATTTAACAAAATTAGCATCCATATCATATTCAATATATAAGGAGGTAAGACCATGGCTATAGATTGGGATAAAATCAGAGGTAAAATGGAAGATTTTGTTTCTAAAGCAGCTGACAAGGCTGGTGACTTTACCCGGGAAGCTTCGGTTAAGGCAGAGAAAATGTCTCGAATGGGCAGAATAAAACTGGACAGGCTTCAATTAAAGAAAAAGAAGGACAAAATTCTTCGAAAAATTGGTAAAATTACACTGGAATTAATAGAAGATAAAGAAGAAGTTGCTGATAATGAAAAAGTATCTGGCTACATTGATGATATTCATGAAATTGATGAGAAGTTGAAAGAACTAGAAGAAAAACTAGAAAAGATTAAGAAGGAAGCAGCTGAAACCCCCGTAGAAGAAAAAAGAACTGATGGAAAATCAAAGGAAGAGCCCAATAAGCAGGTTGAAAGCGAAGAAAGTGAGGAAAACGAGGAAAAATCCAGTAAAAATGATTAACCGAAAAATATGGTTAAATTTAATCTGGGAATTTTATGGCGCCATCCAATAGTTACAATCATATTTTAAAGCAATATTTCAAAGAAATCGGAAATGAGAAGCCTTTAAGTCCTGAAGAAGAAGTTGAGGTAGTTAAAAAAGTCAAAAAAGGTGATTCAAAGGCACTTGATAAGCTGCTACGGGCTAATCTTCGTTTTGTTGTTTCAGTTGCCAAAAAATATCAGGGTCACAATCTATCTCTGGGTGATTTAATTAATGAAGGCAATATCGGTTTAATTAAAGCGGCTAAACGATTTGATGAAACCAAGGGATTTAAGTTTATTAGTTATGCTGTTTGGTGGATCAGGCAAACGATATTACAGGCAATTTCTGAGCATTCTCGGCTGATCCGTTTACCACTCAATATTGTGGGGGATATAAACAAAATATCGAAGGTATCTGCGCAATTTGCCAAGGATTTTGAAAGAGAACCAACGGCCAAGGAACTGGATGAAATTATGGAATCCGAGGACATTAAGAAATCCACCCTTAAACAGTATAACAATCGCACAATGAGCATAGATGCTCCTCTTGATGACGACAGTAAAAATACTTTAAAAGATATCCTACCCTCAGAGGAGGACGGTTCTCCGCAAAAGGTGCAATTTGAAAAATCTTTTAAACAGGAATTGAATCATGCTTTGAACACTCTTGAACCCAGAGAAAAAAAGATTCTGAAATTGTATTTTGGAGTTGACCAGGAAAGACCAGCTACACTAGAAGAAATCGGAGAAATTTTTGATCTGACACGGGAACGCATTCGTCAGATCAAAGAACGAGCTCTCAGGAAGTTACGCCATATTTCACGGATTTCACATTTACAAAGGTATTTGTAAATTTGTGATTCTGCAATTATTAGTTGTAATATTACCATAAAAAATTTAAATTGTAAACACTAGACAGTTTGTAATCTATGATGGTAGAATTGTGAAAAAATTCTTGTTTTTAAATACAGATGATAGTTCCAATATAATTGAATTAAATACACGGAGATTAGTAATCTCCGGTGTTGTGTTTTTGCTCCTCGTTTTGACATTAAGTTTGCTGGGAGCAAAGTTTTTTATGAGCTATTTATACAAAGCCCAGCTCACAAAAGTAAAACAGGGTAATCAAAAATTAGCAAAAACAGTTCAGCAGGCCCGCACAAAGATAGATGAAATGGAATCCAGTATATCTAGCCTGGAGAAAAAGGATCAGGCCTTGCGAACATATGTAAATTTACCCTCCATAGATAAAGACATTAATAAGATCGGTATAGGTGGAAAAATTATCCAGAAAACTCAGGCTATGGATAAATTAATGCCTGGTGATTCTCTCGAGATTTCAACTCTGATTCGTGACCTGGATCGGTTAGAGCGTAAGATAAAGCTAGAAAGAATTAGCTACAACAAGATCTACGAATCTTTTCGCAAATATTCTGACAAGATTAAATCAACGCCTTCAATAAGACCGGTTGACCGAGCCGCTTATATTAGTGATGGCTTTGGCTATCGAAGGGATCCTTTTACAAATGAGCGTAAATTTCACTGGGGTCTTGACTTTGCTGCACCAGCAGGGACATCGGTTTTGGTTACCGCTGATGGGGTGGTACGCAAAGTACGTTATAGTCATTCTTACGGCCGGCTTGTTTATGTAGACCATGGGAATGGATATACTACAGTTTATGCCCACCTTCTTAGGTATGATGTAGATGCCGGACAGGAAGTTAAAAGAGGTGAAAAAATTGGCGAGATTGGCTCCAGTGGTCGCAGTACTGGCCCTCACCTGCATTATGAAGTACGCCGTTATGGTATAAAAAAGAATCCTGCTAAGTATTATTTCCAGGGCTTTTTGGACTGATCATTATTTTTTCTCTATAAGCGCTAACAAATATTTCCTTTAATAAAATTGGTATTATTCTTAACTTAATCATTGCAGTAAGAAAGGAAGAGAACGTCTCTATATGAAATATTATCTTGAAACTTATGGTTGCCAGATGAATGAGGCTGATTCAGAGATTGTGGCTTCTATTATCGAAAGATATGGCTACCAGAGAACAGACAATGCTAAAGAAGCTGATATGATTCTGGTAAATTCCTGCTCGGTCAGGGAAAACGCAGAAGACCGGGCAATTGCTCGATTGGCCCAGTATAAAGGCTACAAAAAAAATGATGATGTCAAATTGGGTTTATTGGGATGCGTTCCTGCTCGTGGTAAAGAAAAATTGCAACAAAAATATGATTTTATTGATATTTTATTAGGTCCTGATTCTTATAGAAAATTTGATGAAATCCTGGATAATCAGCAGTTACCCTACGGCCATACCCAATTATCAAAAGAAGAGTTATATGATGATGTGGAACCTCATCGGGATAATGATCTAAATGCCTGGATTTCAATTATGCGGGGCTGCAATCAATTTTGTTCCTATTGTATCGTTCCTTTTACAAGGGGAAGGGAAAGATCAAGGCCTTTAGACTCAATATTGAAACGGGCCCGGAATATCGCTCAAGAGGGTATTCCTCAGATAACATTACTAGGTCAAAATGTTAATGCATATAATTATGAAGGCAAAGTCTTTAGCGATGTACTTGAAGGTGTTGCTCAGGTGGATGGTATTCGTCGAATTCGTTTCATGTCTCCGCATCCCAGTGATTTTACCACTGAGATGTTAAAAGTTATGGGCAAATATGATAATATTTGCAATCATATTCATTTACCTCTTCAATCCGGTTCTACAAAAATCCTGGAGGCTATGAACCGCACCTATACAAAGGAAGAATATCTTGAACTGGCGAATGAAATCAAAACCATTATTCCGGGAATTGCTTTGACAACCGATGTGATTGTTGGATTTCCAGGAGAATCGGATCAGGATTTTGCTGATACAATCGATGTCATGAAAAAGGTCGAATTTGATAATGCTTTTATGTTCCAGTATTCGCCACGGCCGGGAACTTATGCTGCCCGAAATCTGGAGGATAATATTCCTTATAAATTAAAAAATGAACGTCTGCAAGAGGTCATTAAACTTCAGCATTCTCACACCCGCAAGAAGAATCGAAAATTAATTGGCCAGACTATGGAGGTTCTTGTAGAAGGTCCCAGTAAGAAAGATCCAGATGAGCTGGTGGGCAGAACGGAAAGCGATAAATTGGTCATCATGAAGTCCGGCCAGGGCACTGTAGGCCAATTTTCTGATGTAAAAATAACCGAAACTGCCGGAGTCTCACTCTTCGGTGAAATTGAAGAATAGTTTCGGAAATTATTATAAAAATTAACCTAGGTGGAGGTCGCCATGAAAATTGCAAAAGTAATCTTATTTTTCCTCCTGCTTGTTTTTATTGTTTTGTTTGTTGTACAAAATATTGGACAACCAGTAAGTATTAAATTTTTCTCCAATGAAAACATTATATCTACTGAAATGATTGTGGTTGTTACTATTGCTTTTATATTGGGAACAATTTTCGGAATGCTTTTTTCTGGAATTCAGTTGATCAAGGTCAAAAGAAAACTTAGAGTCATTACAAAAGAATATGAAAAGTTAGAAAAAGAAGTTAATTTGCTCAGGAACAAAGAATTGAAAGAAATTGAAGAAGAATAAGTTATAAAAACAGGTAATATTATGGGTGCAAATATTCTCATTCCAGCAATAATTATTGTCGTGGCTATTTTAGCCTGGGTGATCTACTATTTTTTCTTCTCAAATAGGGGACAGGAAGATAGTGGAAGCCTATATACACGCGGCCTCAATCATATGATCAGTGGTAATTATCAGGAGGCTATCGACTGTTTTAAGAAATATGTTTACAATGACACAGAACATACCAAAAATATTGATGTTTATATCAAATTGGGCATGCTTTTCCGAAAAGTGGATAAGCCGGGGAAAGCTCTTAAGATTCATAAAAGTCTCCTTTTTCGCCAGAACATTACTAAAAGTCAAAGAATTAGTGTTCTGACTCAAGTGACTGAGGATTATAAAGCTCTTGATGATAAAGAAAAAGCTATAAAAACTACTCAGGAAGTCCTTGACTTGGACAGTGACAATGAATGGGCTTTGAAAACGGCCTGGAAATTATACCGGGATTTGAATCGCTGGAAAGAGGCTTTTGAGCATTTAAAGACTTATGATAAGAAAAATAAGTCCAATAAACGTTTGCTAGCAATCTACAAAACCAGAGAAGGACTTCAAAAATATGATAATAAAAATTATCATGACGCCCGCTTGATATTTCGCAAGGCTCGCAAATACGATCGCAGCTGTGAGGCGCCCTATTATTATATGGCTGACTCTTATATTAAAGATGATCGTCCGGATGATGCTATAGAATGGTGGAAAAAATTTCTGGATAAAGCCCCTCAACGCTCCCACTTGATCTATCCCCAACTCAAAAAAGTGCTCTTTCAGCAGAATCGTTTTGACGAAATTTACAATTATTACAAAGATGTGCTGGAAGAAGTACCCTATCATCTGGAAACGAGCATTGAACTGGCTGAATATAAAGTTCGCAAGGGAAAAACTGATGAAGCCATTTCCCTGATCGAAAATATTATTGACAAGCATCCTGAATCTTTAAAAGCCAAGATCAGTCTGGCCCGCATTCTCGTTGATGACAATAGCCATAAAACAAAAAATTTACTTATTGATATTATGGAGCAAATTGAACGTAAAAATGAATATGTTTGCTCCAATTGTGGACATAAGGTTGATAAAATATCCTGGATCTGTCCGGAATGCGGTTTAATCGATACATTTTTTAATGATTAGAGCTATGAAAAAATTAATTACATTATTTATTTTCACAACAATTCTATTGACTGGCCAAAATCTGGAGAAATATTACCGTGATATTGAGGCTGGCAAATTAAAATCGGTTCGAAATGCCGTAGAACAGCTTCTGGACAATTATCCAGATAATCCTGAAGTGCTTTTTCTATCTGCTGTTGTAGAAGATGATGCTGAAACATCTGTCCGCATCTATAACCGGATAATAAACCAATATCCTGATTCTCAAACCGCTCTCAAAGCCACTGTTGAATTGATCAAATATAATTATACCACGGGCCTATATCATAAAACTGTGGAGATGTCCAAAGAGTTTATCACCGAGCATTCGGATTCAGAATTGACCAAAGATGTAGTGCCTCTTCTGTTTTGCAGCTTAAAGGCTATTAATAGGACTGACTTGATCGATTTTTATAGAAACAAATTGGAAAATAGCTATCCGGAATTGCAACCCTATCTGAAAGATTCGGAATATCTGTCTCTGTACACGATTAGTGAGGGGCAGAGAAAAAGTCGCCCGGCTCACCAGGACTCCGAACAATTTTCTATTCAGATCGGTGTTTTCTCCAATCCTGATAATGCCCGCTCTTTGATGAAGGAACTCAAATCACAGGGGTATAAAGCTTACCTTCAGGAGAAAGAGACCAATCAGAAGTTTCAAGCTGTCAAACTGGGACCCTATCCATCGCGGGCTAGAGCCAAACAGATAGGGATGGAAATTGAGCGCAAATTAAATTTAAATTATATAATAGTTAAGCCCTAGCCGGTTAGATCGAAAAAATATATAAAAACAATCTGTAAGGAGACTCTTTAATATGTCGAAAGAAAACCTTTATATTATAGATGGTTCGGCTATAGCCTACCGTTCTTATTTTGGAATGATCAGAGCTGGTCTGGTCAGATCAGATGGCTTTCCTACTGGAGCCTGTTATGCTTTTGTTAATTCTATGCTGAATCTTCTGGAAAATCAGAATCCCGACCATATTGCCATGGTTTTTGATGCTTCGGAAAAGACCTTTCGACATGAAATCTATCCTGAATATAAAGCCACCCGAGAAGCCATGCCCGAAGATCTGGTTAAGCAGCTGCCTTATATCCATGATCTAACCAGTGCTCTCAATATTGAAGTTCTGATCGAGCCAGGTTACGAGGCTGATGATGTGCTGGGAACCTTAGCCCGCAAGGCTGATCAAGAAGATCTGGAAGTCTATATGGTAACTGGTGACAAAGACCTCATGCAGATTCTTGATGATAATGTTTACATGTTCAAACCCGGTCGAGGCAAGAAAAAAGATGAGATCATTACCAGCAAAGAATTGCAGGAAAAATGGAACATCAAGCCCGGTCAGGTTGCTGATTTCCTGGCTTTAATGGGTGATACTTCTGATAATATTCCTGGAGTAAAAGGAATTGGAGAAAAAAGAGCAGCAAAATTATTAAACCAATTTGAGTCAATTGAAGATATCTATGATAATCTGGATAAAGTAAAAAGTAAACGGCTTAGAAATTATCTTAAAAAGGGTGAAGAGCAGGCTCAATTTTCCAAAAAACTAACCAAAATCGATACTGATGTTTCAGTGAAATTAGATCTGGAAAAATTCAATCACAAGCAGGTTGACAAAGATAAATTGATGGAACTCTTCAAAGACCTGGAATTCCATTCCCTTATTCAGCGCTTTCAGGAGGATCAGGAAAAGATTAGGAAAAAGAAAGATTATCAAGCAGTTAAAACTGAGAAAGATCTCGATCAAGTTATAGAAAAATATAAGGATGTTGATCTTTTATCCGTAGATCTGGAAACAACATCTGTGGATCCTATGCAGGCAGAAATTGTGGGCGTCTCATTGAGTGCGGAGAAACATAGTGGAAGCTATGTTCCGGTAAATTATGCTGCAAAGCAAAAGACTTTGTTCTCTGATAAACCCCAGCTGGAAACGCTCCAGAAATTGAAGCCGATCCTTGAAGACCCTGAGATCAAAAAATGTGGCCAAAATCTAAAATATGACATGCTTATTCTAAGGCGATATGGAATTGATGTCCAGGGATTACATTTTGATACTATGATCGCTGCTTTCCTATTGCAGCCAGATAATAGGAAATTTAACCTGGATCGACTCAGTCAGCAATATTTATACTATAAAATGCAACCAATTGAGGAACTAATTGGCAAAGGCAAAAATCAGAAGTCAATGGCTGATGTCCCGCTAGAGGAGATAACTTTTTATGCTTGTGAAGATGCCGATGTTGCCTATCAACTGACGCCCATTTTGAAAGAAAAACTTGAAAAGAAAAATCTTGATGAAATTTATTATGATATTGAAATTCCCCTGATTCCTGTCCTCATGGATATGGAACAAAATGGTGTCTATGTTGAAATCCCTTATCTAGAAGAGATGTCGGCTGAAATTACAGAAAAGATCAATTATATTTCTGAACAAGTGTACGAGGAAGCAGGTGTAGAATTTAATCTTAATTCACCAAAGCAGCTCAGCGAAATTTTATTTGACCGGCTGGAATTACCGCAGATCAGAAAAAGATCAACTGCTGAAAAAGTGCTTAAAAAATTGGAAGATAAAAATCCTATTCCCGGACTGGTGCTGGAATATAGAAAATTAACCAAACTCAAGAATACCTATCTCGATGCTTTTCCGGAAATGGTCAATCCCGAAACCGGGCGCATTCACACATCATTTAACCAGACAATCGCTTCTACTGGTCGATTGACCAGCAGCAAACCTAATTTTCAGAATATTCCGATTCGTACAGATATTGGTAAACAGATTCGCAAAGCCTTCAAACCTCAGCAGGAGAATTACAAAATATTGTCAGCCGATTATTCGCAAATTGAATTACGGATCATGGCTCATTTATCTCAAGACAGCAACCTTGTTGAGGCTTTCCAGAGTGACGATGTTGATATTCACACTAGAACAGCGGCTCTGGTTAACAAAGTGGAAGAGGACGAGGTCACTTCTAAGATGCGCAGAGCTGCCAAAGTTGTTAACTATGGGATTATGTATGGCGCTGGGCCCTATAGATTGTCCAATGAACTCAATATTCCTATGGCTGAAGCCCGGGAGCTCAAAGATAAATATTTCTCCACTTATCCCGGCATTAATCAATACATTGTAAATACGCTTGATGGGGCCCGCCAAAAAGGCTATGTAGAAACACTGGCAGGCCGTATCCGCTATACTCATGGCATCAATAGCGACAATAAGAATAAAAAGAGAGCTGCTGAACGAACTGCTATCAATTTACCAATTCAGGGAACAGCAGCAGATATGATAAAAATAGCAATGATCAATATTGATAAACGCCTAAATCAAGAAGACTGGAAAACTAAGATGATTTTGCAGGTCCATGATGAATTGATTTTTGAAGTTCCTGAAGATGAAGTCGAAGAACTCACAAAAATGGTAAGAAAAGAGATGGAATCTGCACTTACACTCGATATTCCAGTCAGAGTTGATATTGGAATTGGAAAATCCTGGTATGAGGCCCATTAATGGAAGCATCAATTACTCTCAAGAATGTTGGCAAAAGATTCAAAGAAAATCATGTTATCAGCGACCTGTCATTTGGTATTGAAAAGGGGAGTACCTTTACTATTGTTGGCCGAGATGGAGCCGGTAAAAGTACTTTGCTCAAGATTCTATCCGGTTTAACGGGAATAGATAGCGGACAGGTATACATTCAGGGACAGGAGATTAATAAATCGAGTCAGGAATTCCGTCATAATCTGGCTTTTTTACCACCCCATAATATTCATAATCCCTGGATAACAGGCCGGCAAAATATTGAGAAATATCTGGATTATTCATCAACAACGGAGCGCAAATTTCGCAAAAAAATGAAGCAATTTTCTTCGCTTTTAGAATTTGATCAATATCTGGATAGTATCCCGGAACATTATCCCAAAGGAATCAAGCGCCGGCTCGATCTAATTCTGGTCTTGATTCAGGATGCTCCCATTTTGCTCCTTGATGAACCTTTAAAAGATCTAGACTACCATACCCGGGGCAAGTTGCTCAATTATTTAAAAGAGATAAAAGGCGAAAAAACTACAGTAATTGCTACAGACGAGTTCACTGAAATTGAAACTGTAACAGATCGCTGGATAGTGCTTCATAAAGGAATGGTGCGCTATGACGGAGATCTAGAGACAATGGTCGAGCATGTGGATCTGGATTTTACTGGTTACCTGGAAATAAAGGCCGATCAGCGCTCAGAAATTTTGCAAGAACTCGAAGCCAGCTCTCTAGTCAATAATATCCAGGATCTGGGTAATACAATTCAGATAGCAACAGATTCCGCCACCAATTTTTTGCAATTGATTCAGGAACTTGGTGAGGAAAATTTCTGCAGAATCGCCGGTAATTCGGTCAATATGAATTATTTACTTGATCAACTTACATCTGATGAGGGCTTGCAATGAAGATAATTGGTAAAAATATGTTTATAGAAAATCGATATAAACTAGTGATCGTCACTATTTATAATCTTTTGCTAACTCTAGGTTTGTATCTTTTATTCTTCCAATTTCTAGAGCCGACCCTTCAGGCTGGTTTTGTTCCGACGAAAATGGAAAGTATTGGCAGCATTTTGACAATAATGGCTGGACTGCTTGCCTTTCAAGGTGGTGCCCTGCTCATCCATGCAAATTATAGACGGGATAATCGCATGGATTATTTAAAAACTATGCAATGTTTGGCTGATAGATTTTATTTGAGAGAAATAACCGGCATCTCTTTAGCGCTTTTATTTGAGATAATAATTTCTGCAATATTGCTACTTATTATGGCTAAACCGCAGGGAGTTTCATGGAATTTTCTTTTATTAATTCTCTACTTCTTGCTAACAGGTCTATTTTTTCTAAATATCGGTAATCTAGTCGGCTATTTTAGTAAAAGATCGGCTCTTAATATTTCTGCTTTACCAGTGGTCATTGTTGTATTCTTTTTGATCAGCGGAGCTGTGATTCCTCTTTTCCAATTCGATAATCTCTATGCTTTGATATTGCATTACTTGCCAACGGGAATGATGCTCTCGGGTACAGCCAGTATATTAGCCGGAGATTTTAATGCTCTGCTAATACCTCTGATCTATTTTGTAGTGTTAGATCTGATAACTGTTTTTGTAACCAAATTTGTCCTAAATCTGGATGACTAGTTCCAAAATTTATCAATATATATAAATAAGAATCAAATCATATAAAATGTGGGTGTAGGCTGTAATTCCGTAGCCGCGAAATACATAAATAATTGATAGCAAAAGTCCGGCAATAGTTCTCAGTAAAAATGATTTGATTTGAAATGCTTCCCCAAAACGGCCAATATAATGAAAGAGTGAGAAAAGCAGAGCACCCAGGATAACTGAGGCTATCTTGCTGGGATTCTTATTCCATTTCAATAGTTTGTTGAAAAAAAACAGGCCTGCACTTATCATAATGAAGCGAAAAACAAATTCTTCGTAAATTCCCGCTCCTAAAGCCATGACAAATAATTGGGAGTGAGTATTAAATTGGGAAGGAGAAGATAGAAGATAACTACTTCGATTCATCACTATTACCAGAACGAAAGCATAAACCAGACTTTCGACTACCATTAAAACAAAAAAGTTCAGATTAAGATGGGCGTTTTTGTTTCTCTGAAAACGAAAATAAAAGGCCAGGAACATACTCACAAAAATAATAACGCCTACAATATAGAAACCATAAATATCAAAATGATGAAATATTCTGCGGATAAGCACATCAGCAGCATTTCGAATCCCGGTTACATCTGATTGGTTTAATTTATATAGCAGGGTTTCATAGATAATAAGCAAAGGCGTGGTAATCAGCAAACTATAAAGTGGTGTCCGGGATTCCTGGAAGTATTCTTTGAAATAATCCATCGATTTCCTGACCATTAAATGCTTTACAAACACCTCTAGATTATATTAATTATCTTAATTAATCAAGGAAAAGCAGGATGAAATTTAACTTTCCGGAGAATAAATTATAATAACTTTATTTATAAAATAGATAGGGCACCTTAAGTTTATAGATAAGTTATCTACTTTTTTGAAGACTAAGAATAAAGATAATTTGACCAGGAACTATTTTTTTCTGTATAATATTGGAAAAATTCTGTATTATGAATTAGACATGATTTGTTTAAACTGCATTTCATATAAAAAAGTTTATATATCGAATTAAAAATATTTTTGTCTTTAAAATCAATAATTGTTATATTTCGAGCACAAAATTGAATTGTTGTTTGTAATCCATTAAAAGAAGGATGGGCAAACAAAAAAGATTGTAACTAAAGTTGAGATTTATTTGAGGCACTATTTAGAATGCAATTTTCCGTAATCAGCAAAATAAATTTTAGGTGGTAAAAGTTTGTGTAAAAGGATTATTTCTGTTGTATTAATATTTGGCTATGTGCTCTGGGGGTACAATTTACCTGGATTCTATAATATTTCATCAGATTCTACTGATCCTGTTTTTGTAGTGGATAAGTCCAGGCAGATGTTTTATATATTTACCAGTCAGGGACCGGGAAGGTTGAAAGTGGTAGATTCTATTGAGGCCAGCACAGGTTCCAGCCGGGGCGATAAAAGAGTAGAAGGTGATAAAAAAACTCCGGAAGGGGTTTACACAATTGTCAGCAAGCTCACTGATAGGGATCTGCCAGAAATATATGGCCCTCTAGCTTTGATTCTGGATTATCCTAATCATGTGGACAGAGCTCTGGGAAATGGCGGTACTAATATCTGGGTTCACGGACGAAATGAAAAACTGGAACCCCGTCAGACCAAAGGTTGTGTGTCACTGGAAAATCATAGAATCCTGGAGGTCAATAAAAAATTTGTTGATCTGGGAAAGACGAAGGTATTAATCTATGACTCTCTGGCTCGTACCGATTTTTCAACTTATCATGCTAGATTAAAAAATTGGGAATTAGTTCTGCAGAACTGGAAACAGGCCTGGCAGACTGGTAAATTTAATTCCTATGAAAAGTTTTACTCACCAAATTTCCATTCTGATCAGAGTCTGGAATCCTATATCGAGCGGAAAGAGCGAATCGATCAGAATATTAACTGGAAAAAGATTAATACTGAAAATGTACAGGTTTTTTCTGCTGATTATGAAGCTCGAATTGTATTTGAACAGGAATATATAACTCCCGATTTTATTTCAGTCGGTCCGAAAGAACTAACTTTTGTTAAGAACTCCCATGATTGGAAGATTATTACTGAAGATTATGGACCGTCTGATCAACGCTTTGATTTTCAAGAAACTATTGATGAATTCCTTTCTCAGTGGACTGAAAACAATAGAAAAAATATCAATTCCGGAAATCAGGATACAGTGCCGGGAAAAATTTTAATTAATGATCTCGATACTGGTCTTGAATCTGAGAAAGTATTTGCAGCTTTCGATCTCACTTTTCTGAATAACCAAAAAATAGTTGAAGCCAGTAACAAAGCCTTTTTGGATTTCAATAATGGAAACTGGACTCCTATCGAAGAAAATTATAAAAAACAAAAAGAAGTTAGTCTAAAAGAATTTACAGGAACATTTTCTGAAAATTGGGTTCAGAGCTGGAATAAGGGACAGATGGATGAATACCTGGCCCATTATTCTCAGGATAATTTTTCAACTTCTAGTGATAATTATCAAAGTTTTGCTCGTAGAAAAAAACGGCTTGAACAGGTTTATGCCTGGAAAGATGTCAATATAGATAGTTTGGATTATACTGTTGAAGGCGAAAATATTCAGATAAAATTTGATCAGCGATACAATTGTCCTCGATTTTTCTCAAAAGGCCAGAAATCTCTTGTTTTATCAAGAGAGTCACAGGGCTGGAAAATAATAACTGAAGACTTCACTCGCGGCCAAAGAACAAATATTCGCACAGCATTAATCCAATTTGTTGATGAATGGCAGAAAGCCTGGGAATCACAGCAGATTGATAATTATATGCAATACTATGCTCAGGATTTTAACTCCGGTGAATTCGACCGAGAAGGCTGGGAAGATGACAAGGCCTCAAAGTTTCAGGCAACAGATAAGATTGAAGTAAAAACTTATGGTTATGAGGTGGAAAGTGATCAGAAATATACCTGGGAAGTTAGCTTTAAGCAGGACTATAATTCAACCGGGTATGCTGACAGTGGTAATAAATTGCTGATCATCACAGGAAGGCCTGGAAATTTTAAAATCATAGATGAAAAATGGTGGCAATGAAGAACATTATCAAAATATTAGTACTAATGAACATATTGGCGGGCATTCTTACTGCTAAGCAGCCTCGCCGGGACCACAATGTCTATTATGAAAACACACGTAATGAACTCAATGTCTATAAATTGTACGGTGAAGAGGACGGTAAAACTGTTTTGATCATTGGGGGAATACAGGGAGATGAACCTGGCGGATATCTGTCTGCTGATCTATATTCAGATCTTATGCTGAAAAAAGGCAATCTAATAGTCGTACCCCGCACTAATTTTCATTCCATTATCAAAAAGCGGCGCTATATAAACACAGATATGAATCGAAGATTTAATGTATCCCCCGATAATATTTATGAAGACAAAATTGTCCAGATAATTACCGATCTCATGAAAGAATCGGATCTGGTTTTGAATTTACACGATGGCTGGGGCTTCTACTCTAAAAAGTGGGAAGGGCCGGGGCGCAATCCAAATAGATTCGGCCAATCAATTATTGCCGATACTGAAACCTATGTTCACCAGGGCGATACAATTTATTTAGGGAAAATGGCCCGAAAAGCAGTTGAAAAAGCCAACAATCATATCACCAATTCCTATCATAAACTCCATTTTATGAATACAAAGACGCTGGCCAAGAATAGTAATTTTCCTGAAATGAAACAATCAGCCACTTTTTATGCGGTCTCCAATCTAGGAATACCGGCTTTTGGAATAGAAGCCTCAAAAAATATTGACAACCTTGAAGATAAAATCAGATATCATAATTATGCAATCAACGCCTTTCTGGAAATGATGGGAGTAGTGCCTGAATTTCCCTCGGTCATTATCTCGCCTCCCAAACTTAATAATATGAATATTTCTGTTAATAGGCAACGGCCTGTCTTTGTGGAAAATTATGATACACTGAGGGTCTTTCCCGGCGATCAAATAAAAATTACCCGGGTTAATTCCAATTATCAAAGAGGAATCAGTTGCAATATTATTGGCTCGGGAACCGAACAGGATTTTCAGCAGGAAATAACTATTACCAGATCCACAGAAATCCGGGTTAAAAAAGATTCTGATTTAATTGGTAAGATCTATATCGATTTAAAATCAATTGATAGCCAGAGAATAACCTATGTACTGGCGAATGGTGGTCATAAAATTGTCTTTCTTGATGGTCAGACCGCCCGATTAACCAATGGTGTCCGTTTTAAGATTATTGATGTTTACTCTCCGGAATTTCCGGGACAGCATTTGCAAGTCAATCTGAAAGGCTTTGTTCCGCCAGTTGATTTTAATAGAGGAGAAGACCGCAATTACTGGATAACTCCACAGGACATGTGGAGTAAATATTCAGTAAATGGACAGGGCAAAAAGTACCCGGTTGTAGTCAAAAATAATGGAATTATTATCTCACGTGCTTATATAGAATTTTGTGAAGAGTAAACTATTTATTGGTATCCAGAATAGCGAAAAAGGCTTCCTGAGGGACATCAACGCTCCCCACTTTCTTTAATCGTTTTTTGCCTTCTTTTTGCTTTTCTATCAATTTTCTTTTCCTGGTAACATCACCACCATAACATTTAGCAGTTACATTTTTGCGAAGAGCTTTGATATTAGTTCTTGCGACAACTTTGTTGCCAATCGCGGCCTGAATTGGTATCTCAAACATATGCTTGGGGATCAATTCTTTGAGTCGGCGGCAAAGTTCTCGGCCTTTATAATAAGCATCATCATCGTGAGTGATAAAAGAGAGAGGATCAAGAGGCTCTTTGTTAACCAGAATATCAACTTTAACAAGATCACCTTCCTTGTAACCAATAGATTCATAATCAAAGGAGGCATAACCACGGGTGGTTGATTTCAATTTATCATAAAAATCATAGATCATTTCCATCATAGGTAGTTCATATTCTATTTGAACTTTTTTCATATCCAAATAATGAGTGGAAACATAATTACCGCGTTTGGCTTCGCATAATTTCATCACATTACCAACATATTCATCAGGCGTAATAACCTCAGCTTTTACATAGGGCTCCAGCATAGTTTCGATCTTACTAGCTTGAGGCATATCGAATGGTGTTTCAACTTCAATTTTTTCACCATCTTTGAGAATAGCATAATATTTAACATTGGGTACTGTGGTGATCAGCTCTATATCGAATTCTCTCTCTAGCCTTTCCTGAATAACTTCCATATGCAGCATGCCCAGATAGCCACAGCGAAATCCAAAACCCAAAGCACCAGAATTTTCCGGCTCAAAGGTCAATGAAGAATCATTTAATTTCATTTTGTCGAGAGCCTTGCGCAACTCTTTATAATCATCCGGATTGACAGGATACATTCCACTAAAAACCATAGGCTTGATAGATTTGTAGCCTGGTAATCTCTCCTCGGCCGGATTTTTCCAGCCAGTAATTGTGTCGCCAACTTCAATTCGGGAAATATCTTTTAAGCCACATACCAGATAGCCAACATCACCGGAAGTAAGTTTTTTGGTCTTTTGCTTGCCCATAATGAAGTAGCCCAATTCAGAAACTTCCAGTTTCTTCTTATCAGAGAAGAATTGGACAAAATCATTGACCTCAACTTGACCTTCGAAGATTCTGATATGAGGCACTGCTCCCTGATAAGGATCATAATTGGAATCAAATATTAAAGCCCGAAGCGGTTTGTCAGGTTCATGTTCAGGAGGAGGAACCTTCTCAATAATGGCTGAGAAAATATCTTCGATGCCGTCGCCTTCTTTGGCGCTGGCGTAAATAATTTCATCTTCATCACAGCCCACCAGATCGACCACTTCTCTAGTTGTATTTTCGAGCCTGGCACTGGAAAGATCAATTTTATTGATCACAGGTATGATTTCTAGGTCGTTTTCTATGGCCAGGTAGGCATTACTTACAGTCTGGGCTTCGACACCTTGAGCAGCATCAACTAAAAGCAAAGCACCTTCACAGGCTGCCAAACTGCGGGATACTTCATAGGAAAAATCCACATGACCGGGAGTGTCGATCAAATTTAAAATATAATCTTCACCATCAGAATGATGATATTTCATGCGAATGGGATGGGATTTTATAGTAATGCCTCGCTCTCGCTCCAGATCCATATTATCCAGCACCTGATCTTTCATATTCCGCTGCTGAACAGTCTTGGTGGCTTCCAGCATGCGATCAGCAAGTGTGGATTTACCATGGTCAATGTGGGCGATTATTGAAAAATTTCTTACATTTATATCCATATTACTTCTATTTTCATTTTCAAATTAGGTTCTAAAGTACGATAATCAACTCGATAATTTACAAATTTATTTACCCAGATTAAAATTTAGTTTGGATTTGAGATAGATTTGTTAAACTTGTTGAGAAAAAATAGAAATAAAGGTATATTTGAAAAGTTAATTGGAGAGATTCGAATGCAAAATAATAGAAGATGGCTTAATTTTTCTGCCCACTTTGCCATATATTGGCTTTTAATTCCAATAATACTTTTCATAATTGATCAATCTAATAATTATGCCTCTGATGATTATATTGGCATTATTTTGAAAATTGTTTCGGCTTTTTTTATTATAGCCGGATTCTTTTTAGCCTTTAAATCGCTGTTATTATTTTATGTAAAAACTGATTATTTGCCCTCCCTGATTTTTGTTCCTGAAATAATTCCCCAATCCGGACCCTACAGCCGTTCTCGCCATCCTTTTTTTATGGGTTATTTTTTAATACTTTTAGGATTGAGTGGATTTTTCGAGAATACCACCATAGATATGATTATTTTTGCTTTGATAATATTCCTTTTATTGGCTCTTTACTTAGTGAAAGAGAAGCGCTATGGAAAGAAAATTTCTAAAAAATTTGACAATTATAAAGAAAGAGTTCCATTTTTCTATAAAATTAATAGAAAAGGCAAAAAAGGACCCTCCTGGTTGAAATTAATTAATTACCCGCTATTCAGATTCTTGGCCAAGTTTGTCTTTGAACTTGAGGTAAAGGGTAGAGAAAATATTCCTGAACATGAAGGTGCACTTTTCATTTCCAATCATCTAAGTTACCTAGATCCTCATTTTATTTCTGTTTATTGCCATCATGATCTCAAATTTTTTACAACTGCAGATATTTATCATAATCCAATTTTTGCCTATGTTCTCAGGAAAATGGATACAATACCGGTAAAAAAATATACAAAAGACCCGGGAGCAATAAGAAAAATGCTGCGATCCTTGCGAAGCGGAGATAGCGTGGGTTATTTTCCGGAAGGTAAACGCAGCTGGAGCGGAAAACCAGTACCTTTTCCCAGGGGCATTGCTCGCGTTTTAAAATTAATTAAGCAACCAATCATTCCAGTAAGTCTGTGTGGATTAGATGGATTTATGCCCCGCTGGAGTGATTCCTGGCGCCGAACCAATGCAAAAGTTGTCTATCATCCGCCTTTAAAAGTGGATAGGAAGGAAAACAGTCAGGAAATCAGAAATAGATTATACAATGTGCTTCATCAACCTAATCATAATTTTGAGCATAAAATTTTTACAACCCACAAACTCAACCAGGGAATTGAGCGACTGTTTTGGCGTTGTCCGGAATGTGGTCAGATTGGAAGTGTTGAAGAAAGGGGGCAGGCAGAGATTTATTGCAAAAATTGTCAAAGCGAGTGGCGACTCACTAACAATAATAAAATCAAACTGCTGGCTTCATCAGAAAACAACGAAACAACTAAAACTATTCCCGAATGGTATGATAAAATTGAAGAATATTCTATCCCTGAACTGCCTCAAGATGGCCTTTATGAGTTAAAAAGTGGTACCTGTCACCTCCAAAAGCGCAAACCGTCTGGCATGAAAAAAATTGATCAGGGCTATTTTACTCTGAGCAAAAATAGCATCCTCTTTTTTGGCGATAATCAAAAATATGAATGGCATTTCGAAAATATTGAGCATCTCTCCGACCCAGGAAACAAAACAATTCAGATTACTCTGGAAAAAGAACAGTTTAGATTCCGCTTTTTGGAAGGTAGTTCCCTTAAATGGATAACTGTATTTGATAAATTTGACCTGGTGGGATAAGATTCCAGAGGGAAGGGAAAAATAATTTAGAGGATTTAGAGAGATGCCCTTTCTTTAATTTAAAAATATGACAACGTTTTTAAAGGAAAATTGATCGAATAACAATAAAATACTTTTTGATATTAATTTAAATGGATTGGAGATTTTATTGTGAAAAAAATATCATTATCGATCAAAGTTTATCTCTGGCTTATTATTCTACTGGCCTTACTAGCAGCTATTAATGTTTTCTTGCCACAGGGAACATTTATAATTCAGGAACAACAACTTCCTGCCTCCAAACCGGTAATAGCACTTGTTAATGCTGCTATCATGTTTTTTGTATATGGTGGACTGGGTCTGGCCGGTATCAAGTTCTCAAAGAAGTTAGATTTCCCTGATCTAATGGATGCAAAAATCTCCAATCGTCAGCGGTTCATGGCTCCAGCATTAATCGGAATTGGTATTGGCGTTTTTTTTATTATTGTTGATGTTTTTATAAGCCAATTTCATAGTTTAGGACAGCTTCCTCATCCACCTTTTCCAACATCATTGGTTGCCTCGGCTGTAGCTGGAATAGGTGAAGAGGTCATATTCCGTCTATTTTTTATTACTTTTTGGACATGGCTGGTTTCCTACGTGATTTTGCATAAAAAAGGTCAGAATATCGTGTTTTGGATAGTTACCATAATTTCTGCTCTGGCTTTTGCTGTCAGCCATCTTCCAGCAATAATTGTTTTGTATGGATTTGAAAATTTTTCGCAAATACCTATTTTGCTCCTTTTTGAAATTGTGCTCCTTAATAGTTTCCTTTCAATTTTTGCAGCTGATTATTTTAGAAAATATGGTTTTCTGGCTGCCGTTGGTATCCATTTTTGGGTTGATATTGTCTGGCATGTTATCTGGGGAGCAATTAAATGAATACTGAATATAATAAGACCTTTATATTTATTATTGTTGTTTTGTCTGGATTAATTATCAACTTGGCTTCTTGCTCTCATATGAATAAAAAATCCAGCACTGCCCAAATTAGATACATTGCTAATGATGGATTTTTAATTCAAGTCGGAGATAAAAAGATATTAATTGATGCACTATTTGGTAAGGAGGATCTGACCTTTTGTGATACTCCAGGAAGCGAAACTATAGATCAGATTATTAATTCTGAAAAATATTTTGAAAATATTGACTTGATAGTAGCTACTCATAATCATCGCGATCATTTTCATGCTCCTTTTGTGAGGGAATTTCTGCAAAATAATAAGCAGGTAAAATTTATCTCCACCAATCAATCATGTAATGATTTGAAGGTAGAGGCAGATTACCAAAAAATAAAAGGGCAAATTATTGAAATCACTCCTGATACGCTCTCATCGATTAGCAAAAAGGTTAACGGTATTTCAACGGAAGTTTTTAGATTCAGACATAGTTCTTATTATGAGAAAGATCGTCTAACTGGTAAAGAATTTGACAGGCATGCTAAGGTGCAAAATTTTGGAGTTTTATTCAGTATTAATGATTTGAAAATATTTCATTCAGGAGATTCAAGTCCTCGATGGATTCATGAATATAAAAATTTCAGATTAGATAAAAAAGGTATTGACATAGCTTTGCTGGATAGAGCATTTCTCTGGGATCTCAATACCGAAAGAATAGATTTAATAAAAAATTACATAAGTCCCCAAAACATTATTCTGATGCACATTCATCCTAATAATCGAAATAGGTTTACTAAAATTGCCAATAAACTTGGCCCGGAATTCCCACCAGTGACCATTTTCAAAGAAAAAAGCGAAAAGCGTAGATTCAAAATAATTCAAAAAAAATGAAAAGGTAATGGAATTCAAGGATGAAGATCCCTGGAAAAATTATATGACTGCCTGGTTTGGTTTAGAAGTAATTTAAAACTGGCGAAAATATGCAATAATTAACCAGATATATTATGAGTATTATGATTATTCAAGTTTTACTATTCATTTTTGGATTGATCCTCCTGGTGAAAGGAGCAGATTGGCTAGTAGAAGGTGCTTCAGACCTGGCCCGGAAATTCAATGTTTCCGATCTTATAATTGGTCTGACGATTGTTGCTTTTGGTACATCGGCACCCGAGTTAGTTGTAAATATATTTGCCCAATTAAAAAACCATCCTGACATTGTTTTTGGTAATATCATTGGCAGCAACAATTTTAATATTTTTGTTATCCTTGGACTGGCTGGTGTAATGAACCCATTGGTGGTACAATCCAGAACTGTCTGGAAAGAAATTCCTATTTCTTTCGCTGCCGTATTGATTTTACTGTTTCTGACAAATGACTTCGGTGCTGAGAACCAGGTGCTGACAGGCTGGGAAG
>DATGCI010000136.1:0-18160 GCA_035312185.1 bacterium | reverse complement strand
ATCTTCGATGGAAAAGGTCTTTTTATCTTCGTCAGTCTCTATTCTAATTTCCAGATCAGCATCAGGATTGAGAATATTTTTATCAGTTAGTTTGCGAAAACGCAGGCGATTGAGGGCATCGGAAGCATTGGAGACTAACTCTCGTAAAAATACTTCCGGATGCTTATAAAGAGAATGGGTTATTAAGTCTAATAGTTGACTTAATTCTGCTCTAAAAGCATGTTGTTCCTTACCTTTTGTCATTTGACTTTCTCCTTTATTAATTTTGAATTCCAATAATTATTTCTAAGAGCATATAATTCGTAACCAAAGTTATGCCATCTGTAATATTACGACAAAATGTCATAATCTAAAATAATCATAAATTTAATCTTTTATTATTTACAGGAAAAAAATATTCCAAGTTTTAATAATTATCAATAGCATAGTCCATGCTAAAAATACTGTAAACTTATAAAATACAATGGATAATAAATAAAAGAATAGTTTGGTATAGATTTAGTTATAATAATCTGTTCTGAGAGGGTTATTTAAAAAATGGAGTTATCATGGTTAATCAAATGCATGATAAGCTAGAGAGTGTAATCTCTGATCAAGATCAAGTTTTTGACAATATTGCCAGATCACGACTTAATCGCATGAGCCTGGAAAACAAAGAGGCTCTGAAAGCACCCTGTGGTGCGCTTGTTACCTGGCATCGGCCTGATTCTACTGGTCGTAGTCCGGAGGATACTGTAATTGTGAAAAGGCCTGAGAGTCAGGATAGAATTGACTGGACATCGGAATATAACATTCCTATTCAACCATCTACTTTTGATATGCTTTTTGAAGATGCTCTGAAAATGATAGACAAAAAAGAATCGGTTTTTAGGACCGATCGAAGTGTTGGGGCTGATCCTAATTGGTCACTGCCAGTAACTACTATCACGGATAAAGCCCTGTACGCAGGTTTTTCTCTAAATATGTTTCGTGAAAATAAGATAGATGAAAGTATTTTTTCAGACAAGCCTTTTTATCTAATTGTATTTCCTGATGAAAAATTATCCAATGGAAAATATGAAGAGCGCCTTCGACGGCTTCCTGAAAGTGGAGAGACTTCCCATATGGCAGTTGCCATGGATCTGGATCGCAGAGTGGGAATAATAATTGGCTCTGCTTATCTGGGTAGTGTGAAAAAATTAATTTTTACAATCTATAATTATTATCTGCCCCATGAGGATATCCTGCCTCTGCACTGCTCTGCCAATGAAGGTAAGAAAGGTGATATAGCCCTTCTGCTTGGTCTTTCGGGTACTGGTAAAACGACGCTTTCGGCCGATCCTCAAAGAAAATTGATCGGGGATGATGAGCATGGCTGGTCAGACACGGGAATTGCCAATTTCGAAAATGGGTGCTATGCTAAATTAATTGATCTTGATCGTGAAAAAGAACCTGAAATTTACGACGCTACATTTCACAACGATGATGTGGAAAAGCAGAATACAATTATAGAAAATGCTATGATGTATCCTGATGGAAGCTTCGATCTAAGTGATGATCGACTGACTCCTAATTCTCGTTCCTCTTATCCTCTTGATGCGTTGAGAAATATCAAAGAAAATCCGGTTGGAGATCATCCTCAAACTATTTTATTCTTAACTGCCGATGCCAATGGCGTTCTGCCGCCTGTTTCTCGGCTCGATCTAGAACAGGCTATGCTCTGGTTTTTGATGGGTTACACCAGCAAGCTGGCTGGAACTGAAACTGGTATTGTCGAACCCAAAACTACATTCAGCCGCTTTTTTGGTGCGCCTTTTATGCCCTGTAATCCAAATAAGTATGCATCCATGCTTGGTGAAAAAATGGAAAAGTTCGGAACCGACGTTTATCTGATAAATACAGGCTGGACTAATGGGCCTTATGGAATTGGACATAGAATTGATATTGATAAAACCCGGGCTATGGTAAATGCCGCAGTTGATGGCGATTTAAAAAATGTGGAATATAAGCAAGACCCGATCTTTAAAGTTCATATACCGACAAGCTGTCCCGGTCTTGATAATGGCAAAATATTATTTCCGATCAAAAACTGGCATGACAAACATGAATATGAGCAAAGAGCTAAAAAATTAGCTGGAGAATTCGCCCAACATTTTGAGAAAGATTATGGCGACAGTGGCGTCAGTGACAAGGTCAAAGCTGCCTGTCCTGGTATCTGATATTAGTTCATTGTAAGAACTGTTTAAATAGAAAATAACTTTATAGATTATAAGTTGGATTTAACACCAATTCTTTGGTGTTCGGTAAAATTATCACATAGTTCGCCTAATCTTGGGTAAATCAAATCTCCTTCGTTTAAATTAGAAAAAAAATCAATTTTTTCTGGAACATTTTCTAATTTTATTTGTATATTATCGAGCTACTTTTTTAGCAGTTGGTAAATTAAAATTGAAAATTGGAGAGTGTCTATGATACGAATTGATAACTTAACCAAGTATTATGGATCATTTCTGGCTTTGGATAGCATCAATTTTCAGGTAGAAAATGGAGAAATTCTCGGATTTTTGGGGCCGAATGGGGCAGGAAAAACTACTACCATGCAAATAATGACCTCATTTTTGGCACCCAGCCAAGGGAATATTTATGTAGATGACCTCAATGTCATTGATGATTCCTATGAAATTCGAGAACATTTGGGCTATTTGCCCGAACACAATCCTCTTTATGAGGATATGACAGTTTTTGATTTCCTGAAATTTGTAGCCAAAGTTAGAGAGATTGAACCCGCCAGTATAAAAAGGCGGATTGAGGAAGTAATTGAAATCTGTGGATTGCAAAAAGTTGTCCACAGAGAAATTGGTGTTCTTTCTAAAGGTTACAAGCAGAGGGTCGGTCTGGGACAGGCCATAATTCATGATCCCCGAATCTTGATTCTTGATGAACCGACCTCCGGTCTTGATCCCAATCAGATAGCCGAGATAAGAGAACTGATTAAAACTCTGGGTAAGAAAAAGACCGTATTAATTTCCAGTCATATTTTGCAGGAAATTCAGGCTACTGCCGACAGGATGGTAATCATTAATGAAGGAAAAATTGCTGCTGATGGCACGTTGGATGAATTGATGGCCAAGTTCAGAGGCGATACGATTTTGGAAATGGAACTCAAAGATGCTGATACGTCCAAACTGGAATCCATTCCAACCATTAATGAAAAGATCAAAGTTGTTGACCTCAAAGAAAAAGATGATCAATTCAATCTGGTTCTGGAATATCCTAATACAATTGATCCTCGTGAGGATATTTTTGAATATGCGGTCAACAATAATTGGAAAATCCTTGAAATGAGTCGTTCCAAGACAAGTCTCGAAGATGTATTTCGTAAACTTACTGTTGAACAAGGAGGTTCCCATGAAAACTAATATTGGCTTGATCTATAAAAAAGAGATATCATCCTTTTTTAACAGCGCAGTTGCTTATATAACTTTGATCGTATTTCTGCTTTTGGCAGGCTGGTTTTCTATGAATACTTTTTTTCTGATAAATCAATCCGATCTACGCCAGTTATTTAGTATTGTGCCAATCATTTATTTAGCTTTTATTCCTGCCGTTACAATGAATTTGATTGCTGAAGAAAAAAATGATGGCACTCTTGAATTTTTGACTACTATGCCTGTTTCTGATGCTGAAATTGTGATTGGTAAATTTTTGGCAAGTTTAGCCCTGATTGGAATTGCTCTTCTGTTTACCTTTACTCAGCTCTTCACTGTTGTGATGATTGGCAATAATGTTGATTTGGGCGCTTTAATTTGTGGATATCTTGGTCTGCTTTTACTGGGTGGTGCTTACACTGCTATTGGAATCTTCGCCAGTTCAGTTACTGATAATCAGATAGTAGCCTTTATCGTTAGTTTTTTGATTATAGCCATATTTTTCATTCTGGATAAGATCTTGATGTTTGTCCCTGGATTTTTGAGCACAATCTTTGAGTATATGAGTACAGGTTATCACTTCGAAAGCATATCCAGGGGAGTCATTGATTCGCGTAATATAATTTATTTCGCATCAGTGATAACTTTCTTTCTACTGCTGAGTATTCGAATCCTGGAAATGAGAAAATGGAGGTAATCTAATGGACACAATAAGAAATAAAAAACAGTTTATCATCTATATTGTTCTGATTGCGGCAATTGCAATAATTCTCAATATTGCATTACGCTCTCTTTTCTTCCGCATTGATTTTACCAGGAATAATATCTATTCCTTATCGGAATCCAGTAAAAAAATTCTTAATAAACTGGATGACAGGTTGGTTGCAAAAGTCTTCTTCTCGGAAAATTTGCCGGGACAATATGGAAATACAAAAAGATATTTGCAGGATCTACTGGAGGAGTATCAAGCCTATTCTCAGGGTAAATTCCAGTTTGAATTTATTAACCCTAAAGATCAGGAAGCAAAAAGACAGGCCCGTAGTTACCGAATCCGCCCTGTCCAGATGCAGGTTGTAGAAAACGATGAAATGCAACTGAAAAATGTCTATATGGGGGTAGCTTTTCTCTATAATGATAAAAATGAAACGCTGCCGGTCATTAAAAATACAAAAGGCCTGGAATATGATGTAACCACTGCAATCAAAAAATTGGCTGACAAACAGATGAAAACTCTGGGAGTTCTGCGTTCATCGAATAAAATCAACATGTCAATCCAGAAATTAAGTGAGTTTCTCCGACAAACTTACCGGGTGCGGCAAATATCATTAAACAAAGAAGTTCCTGGTAATATAAATACTCTGCTGGTTAATGGAATTGAAGATTCATTAAGTAGTGAAGCACTTTACAACCTTGACCAATTTCTGATGCGAGGTGGAAAATTATTCATAGGCCAGGGCCGGACGATTGATCAATTAAATCAGGGCCAGGGAAAATTGATCAACAGTAATATTTTTGATCTGCTGGATCATTATGGACTGAATATTGGTAAAGACTTGCTTATTGATAAAAATTGTGGGAAAATTCGAATACAGCAAAAACGAGGAATGTTCAGTTTTGCTAATGCCATTGATTACCCACCTTTTATAATTATCAATAATATGAATGAAGAACATCCTATAGTCAGCGAATTGGAACAGGTTCGAGTCTTTTTTAGTCATGAACTCAATGCTGATTCATCTGTCAATTTTACTCCTCTTTTGAGAACATCCCATAAAACAGGTTCGATTCAGCCAACTCAACTGCGTCCAAGTCGTCAGCAAATGATGATGATGCAGCAACGAGGACAGCGTCCAGAAATGGGCAAAGGTTATAATTTGCAACCCAATCTGGAAAATGCCGGATCTTCCAATCCAGCCATGTCATCATTTCCACTAAATTCTCAGATTATTTCCGGATTAAGAACAGGTGCAGCTACAAGTTATTTTGCTGACAGTGCTGCCTATAGTCAGAAAGAAGGTTTTCTGGAACGCAATCCAAATGTAAATATCCTTGCTATCACCGATAATAAGTTTTTTAATGATGACCGTGGTGGTGGAATTGAAGAAGATCGGAAATTTATTCTCAATGGTGTCGATTTCTTAATGGGTGAGACTGAATTGATGGATATTAGATCAAGAGAAATATCTGCCAGTCCTCTTGAAGACCTCTCCGCCGGACAGAAAAAATTCTGGAAATGGCTTAATATTCTGCTACCATCAATTCTCGTAATTCTACTTGGTATGTATAGAATGAAGAGAAAAAAAGATAAACAAAAACGATTGGAGGAGATCTATGGCTAAGCGGAAAAATACATGGATAAAATATATCATTGCTCTGGCAGTTGTGATTGTCTTGCTACTGGTCTCTATGTTAAAAAATCGTCGATATCAACAGGAAACCAGCCCTATTCTGGATATGAAAAAAGAAGATATCACCGCACTCTCTATTTTTTCCAGTAAAGATACAGTCCAAATACGCCAATTAAACGATACTACCTGGACAGCTGTAGAACCGGATACAGGTGATATTGATGAAAATAAAGTTGACCGCCTATTAACCGGTTTAATTGAAGCCAAACAAACAGGAATTGCTACCGAAAAACCTGATAATTTCAGCGTTTATAATGTTGATGAAAACTCTACATTAGTTGAATTGAGTAAAGGTGAAAGTCTGCTAACTTCATTTTATTTAGGTAGGTCAACCTCGTCCTATTCTCAAGGTTATCTGAGATTCAAGGATGAAAATAAGGTCTATCGTATAAATAAAAATCTGAGCTATATGGCTAATTCCAGTCCAACTTACTGGCATAAGAAGTAATCACACTTTATATATCTTACTTACAAAAAAAAGATGGAGGGGCAACCCTCCATCTTTTGTGTTTATAGATGACGATATAAGAATTTTAGGTAGTGTCTAATTAATTATGTCTGAGGTTTTCCATTTTTTCTGATTTTCTGGCTTTTCTTATATCTTCAACAGCCTTTTGAAAGGCTTCAATATTTTCGAAATCTGTTTCAGGAGGCACATCACAACCGGTTGCAGGAATGTAATTATCATACTCTTTAAGATCACTAATTAAATTTTGTGTCTTCCTATAAATTATATTTGGAGTAGAACCCAGCATTGTTCGAACAGGATCAATATTGCCTAGCACCAGCATATCTTTTGGTATTTGAGGCATGATTTTCTGTAGATCAACGCCATAATCCAGACTTAATCCATCCATTTGTGTTTTTACGAATTCTTTGATCAAAGGCTCTGTATTGCCGCAAACATGGAGAATTACAGGAATATCAAGTTGTTCAGCAAATCTATTAATATAAGGAGTAACGAATTGTTCAAATAATTCCGGTGACAAAAGACTGGCAGTTGGCTCTAGCAAGACCATGCAATCAGCTCCGGCTTTTTGCTGTTGAAAAGCATATTTCAAACCCACATCGCAGGAAAAATCAATTAAATTACTTATAAATTTAGGCCTGGTGATTGTGCGGGCAGCAATTCTTTCAGCTCCAGTTAATAAACCAGCTAAAGTAAAAGGAGAAGTGACATAGCCACTCACAGCTGCTTTAGTTTTGTCCTTTAAGCCGGCTATAGTTTCTACAAAAATATGAAAACGATGCCTGTTCAAATCTGGCAAAGAAAGGTGGGCTAGATTTTCTTCATTTCTTATACTGTGTTCGATAACTTCAGGAGGATCATTCTCCTTTATATTGATTAGTAGGCCCAGACTTTCCACTTCAACTGAAAGATCCATGAATGGAAATAAAATATCAGGTTGAAGCCGCCGATAATATTTTGCCAGAGTATCGATTTGTATTTGAGAATTGGTCAAATTTTGCTTTGCTGTTGTGGAATTAAGGACTGCGGCCGGGTATCCAACCAGAGGAGCGGATAACAACTCTTTATTTTTTAATTTATGAATTAATGTATTCATAATTTTATTATTTCCAAACTTTTTGTGATTTGAATTTGTGGGGTGATTATTAAATATGTAAGAACCTAATTATTTGCTCCTTACAATATCCTCAACAATTTTTACGGCAGAATTTGCATCTTCTCCATACCCGTCAGCACCTACTGAATCAGCGAAATTTTGATCTACTGGAGCGCCGCCAACAATGATCTTGACTTCATCATTATCATTGAAGTGTTCTATAACTTTTTGGATATAATCACGGGTAGTTGTCAGAAGGGCGCTACACATTATTATTTTTGCTCCCTGATCAACTGCTTCCTGATATTTTTCTACACTACAATTTGTGCCCAGATCAATGACATCATAGCCCGCACCTTTTAGCATAATTGTGACCAGATTTTTGCCAATATCATGCAGATCATTTTTGACTGTACCAATACCGACTTTGGCTGGTGCTTCCCGATCGGTTTCAGCCAGCAGAGGCTCCAGTATAGTGAGGCCAGCCTGCATAGCCCGGGCGGAAATTAACATTTGGGGGACAAATATTTCCGAGCGAGAAAATCTATCACCCATCTCCCGCATAGCCGGTATCATTGAATCATATAAAAGCCCTTCGATCTCTACATTTTGATCCAGGCTTTGCTGAATAGTTTTTTTGACCGCTTCACGATCACCATCAATTACTGCTTGATATAATTCCTGATTTATAGCCATTGTCTGCTCCTGTTTTGATTATGTTGGTATCAATCTACATAAATATCATCATAACTGTCTAATATTAACCTATTTTAATCACAATAAAAAATATATAGCAGACGGATTATATCTATTATTTATCATAATATTGCTCTATGTTATCATTGGTAAAATGGACATGCTTTATTTTGGGAATGGAAAAATTTTTATGGTAAAGCTTTGATTAAGGTGATCATATTTTTTATAGGAGTTTTAACAGGAAGATTTTCTAAGGAAAATACAAAACCACCCTTTTGGGATAATGTTATACAGTTATGAGCTTCTTCCTCTATTTGAGAAAGTTGGCCCGAGATCATAACCTCCATATCAAGACAATTACCCCAAAAGCATATGCTGCCGCCATAATTTTTTTTAATCTGACCAGGAGACATATTCAAAGCGTCGAAGTGCAAAGGATTAAGAATATCAAAACCACATTCAATCAAATCCGGTATCAATTCAGCAATTGCCCCGCAGGAATGTTTCATAGTTTTCCAATTTGTATTGGCGTGAATCCAGGAATTGATCTGTTTATAAAAAGGTTTGAATAATTTGCGAAAAGTACGGGGCGAAATTAACAGTGAATCCTGACCACCAAAATCAGTGGCACACACTAGAATAATATCTATTAAATCTCCCATTCGGTTATTTATAATTGCAAGATTTTCAAGCCCAATTTTGGTTTGTTCTTCAAAAACTTTATGAATATAATTTGGCTGCTGCTGAAGAGCCATATACCAATCAGTCAGATTTCGAATTCCAGCCGGATTTTTCAGATAAGGGGCTAAAATATAATTAGAGTTACCTAAAAATGTAAATTCAGAAGTGAAGATAACAGCCCGATTCTCTTTGCTGATTTTCTCAAGTTGGTCTTCAAGATAGTCTAACTCTTCATCTGATATGATCTGAAATTCTTGTAAATTATCCTTCGGATTGTGAGTTTGGCCATGACCCTGCATTTGTCTGCTAATCAGCTCGAAACTGGATTGTCCCCTGGACATTAGACCAGAGGATTGAGCGTTAGTATTGCCCTCTGGAAAAATATGTAGATTGCCTTGCTCATCTCTCTGCGTATTAAAATTACCAGGCACCTCCACCTTTTGTCCACTAGGCAATTGCCACTCCCGCCAGTTTTGATTTTTTATGCCAAAAATATTTTTGAAAGGCACGACTCCGGTGGTATCGATACGCAGGAATTCTTTAAGGTCCTTGTCAATTTTTCCTAGCATTTGAGACGGCTCGATTATTTGAATTGGTTTTTCTGGTAAATTGAAATACTTTCGTAGTTGAGCAATATGAGACACATGCAATCCTGAAACCAGACTAGAACCAATATCAACAGGTGTATGAGAGGTAGATTTGTGTTCAATGTTATTAAGGACTTTTGTTCTGGAATTTGCCATCTCTCTCCTCCTGGGAAAACCGGTATAATTATTGGAATTTTTGAATTGCTTTTAGCATGGCAAAATAATTTTCATCAGGAATATAATCAGGTACACTATTACCTGTACCAAGAGCATAACCACCTTTTTCCGCAGATTTTTCAAGCATTTTAAGAGCCCGCTCAGTAATTTCATCAGGTTTGGATTTGGCTACAAAATTGAGGTCAAGACCGCCTAAAATTGCAATTCTCTCACCCCAGCGATCATAGGCCTCTTCTACTGGAATAATACTATCTTCAAAAGAATGTTTTCCATCGTAGCCCAGTTCATCAATAATGATGTCCATTATTCTGATTAAATTACCGCAGGAATGCAGGATAACAGGTTTACCGGCATTGTGAGCGGCATTGACAATTTTTTTATGCCAGGGGAAAATGTACTTGCGCATATCTTCAGGACTAAGCAGAGTTTGGGTTTTGAAGCCCCAATCATCATTAGAAATAATGGCGCCAACCGAATCATATTCCAGACATCTTTTGTAATAAGCCAGAAGCCGTGAACCAACTGCATCAAAAATTTCCTGAACTAATTCCGGCTCATCATAGATCAGCAGACACAATTTTTCATAACTGACCAGCTGAATAACATTCTCAAGAACACCACCTGGACCGGGGACAACTAGTTTGGCTCCATCGGGTAAAAATTCTGATATTTCTTCATAAACGTGATAACTGCCTTCTTCTGGATTCGGCCAGCGAAATTTTTCAAAACTCTGGTAATCATCAATCTGACTATGATCAAATTGGGATAGTGATTTTCCTCCGTGAATATCAAAATCTGCAATACCAAAGTCTGTTATTCGGGCTGTTGCGAAATCATATCCAGCATTTAGAAATGCGCTGACAATGAATTTCATTCTTCCCAATTCATCATCATAATTCAAGTACTTATCATCAGCCAATTGCTCATATAGCCTCATATTGAGAGCAAATTCGAATAAGGTCGGTCTATCGGGAACTTCATTATTTAGTATTTTTAGTAGGTTATTAAAATTTGGATTGGCCATATTGTCACCCCCTGATGAAATTTAAAAAGAATCTAGCATTTCATAATATCAAAACTTACTATAAAATAAATTTAATAGATGCATAGGTATTTTACAATCTGTCCTTCCGCTTTTTATTATCATATTTTTGTCCTATATTAAGATCATGGATACAGAATATCTAAAGAAAGACGATTTTATATCGGTACCAGCTGGTGCTCATATAACTTTTCATGGTATTGATTGGGATGAAAGCAAAAAATCGGGAAATATCAATGCTGGCGGAAGCCTGCGGTACAATACAATATCTACAGCCACAACTAGGGCTCATACTCATGAGTTCGCGGAGTTTTTTCTCGTAATTAACGGATGTATTCGTCATATAATCAACGGAGAAATCCAGAACCTGGAGACCGGGTCGCTTGTCTTTGTGCGCCCTTCTGATGTTCACCGTTTCGAAAAGATGGGAGAGCACTCCTGTGAACTAATTAATGTCGCCTTTAAACTTGAATTCTTACTGGAACTTAGTGAATATCTTGGTAATGATTACTTTATGAGACGTTATACCGGGCCCGTAGTTTCACCTGTTTTTCAGCTCTCAATTGATCAGACTGAAAAACTATCAAATGAGTTGATTCGAATGAATACTTTGCAAAAAACTGCCAAAGATCTGGCTCGACTAAAAGTCAAAATTCTATTAGCACGAGTTTTTAGTAAATATTTTCTGGAAAAAGACAATTTTCAAGATACAGACAATAAGCCGGAATGGTTCGAAAAAATTTGTCAGTCTGTCAGAGATGAGAATAATCTAAAAAAAGGGCTCGAGTACATGAAAGAGAAGGCGCCCTGTACCCAGGAACATTTATGTAAATGCTTTCGAAAATACCTGGATAAGACTCCCACAGAATATATTACAGAGATGCGAATAAAAAGGGCGGCCCAAAAATTGGTTGAAACGGATAAAAAAATTTTAGCTATTGCCTTGAATCTTGGTTTTCAGAGTCAGAGTTATTTTTACAAAATGTTTAAGAAATATTACAGTGTTTCTCCAGGAAAATACAGGAAAATAAGCAGACGCAATGAAATTCCGGTTTGACATTTTCCTGACCAATTCACACAAGAGGATTACCCCAAATTTGAAGATGGGGAAACATTATAAAATTCCACTTTAAGAAAAAATAATATGCAAAAAGTTTATAATTAAACTAAAACCTAGTAAATAATTAATTTATTTATTGAACCAGCCAGCTTTAGCCATTGCTTCCTGAGCAATTTTGCTGCTGGGACCATCACCACGAGCAACAGTAACACCGGTCTTTTTGCCGACAGCTTGTGATATTTTAGCAACATCTTCGTTAGTGAAACCCGGACAAAGCATTAACGAATCGACGCCTTGGTCTGCCATTTCACGGGCTGCATCTACAGCCTGTTTCTGATTTTGGACCATTCTTACTTCCAGGCTATAGGTTTCAGTTTTTAATTCTGTTTTGTCCTGATTCGGATTAGCATCGGGGACGTGGACAATTAAACCTGATTTAAATTTCATAATTTATCCCTTCTAGTTTTATATAAAAGTTATCTTGTTTTTTTTTCTTGCCGAAAATCAGCAATACATTGAAGAGGAGATGATATTCAGTTTTAGATTCATTTTGATTCAATTGCTGTTTAATAAGATTCGCTTGAATTCAAAACATACTAAATATGTAGATTGATTTTATTGAAATTGATCGTTGAAAAATGTTATGATAAAACGGGTCTAAATTATTAATTGCCTGAAGATCGTTAGCGGGAGTAATCTATTCCAAAACTCCATAAGTAACCATATAGCGTAACAATCGGGCATCGCGTGGAGTGATTGGGGCTTTCCCTTTTTCTTTTTCAAGAATTGTGACTCCCCTTCGAACACTATCAAAACCCATTTTAGTACCAAAATCCTTCTGAGTGTAGCCCATTTCTTTTCGAATTTTTTTCATGTTTTCAGGTTGCATATAGTAATCCAGAGATCTAACTGAGACGGAATTAAGTTTGATAATCTCAATTTTTTCATTAGAATCTCTGGTCACTATATAATGATCATCAAGATGATCTAGAATTTTTTCGACAGCATCGACTTCGTCTTCAGCATTTAATTCATCAATAATTTCTTCAATACTTGATTCCAACGGATTTCTATCTGTCACTTCCCGAAAAACTTTGCCAGCTTCAAGATAATTAACAAGAAAGTCCTTAATCGAACCATAATAATAAATTTCTTCGTAATCTTTTATCATGATCTCCCTTTGTCAAATTTAGGATTAATATTTGCAATTTAATCACCAAATAAGCCTAAAAAAATTTGTCAAAAACATAAATTTATCGGCTTATTTGAGAAAGACAGTAAGTCTTTTACAAGAACTTAATTAAATATTAATCAACTTAAGACATATATTCAAGGTAAAATATTAAATATTATTATTAATAATTAAACTCGAGGGGAAACCACTTACCGTAAATAAATTTTCGGGTCTATAAATTCCAAATAAATAGGTAAAAGACCGCTAAGCGCTACTAAATTTGATTATTGAAAAAAGGACGGAAAAATATTCCGGGGTGTTTAATTAAATTATGCTTATAGAATATAAAAATATGAATTATTTTAATGATTGCAGTGCATTTATCCATTATCAAAAAGAGAACTGTAGCGTTTACTGACTTTGTTATTTTTAGTGGCAATGGCAAGGGCCTTTTTGGTACCCACTAAAACCAACAATTCTTCAGCTCTAGTAATGGCCGTATAAATTAAATTACGCTGAAGCATGATATAATGCTGAGTGGTAAGAGGAATTACTACGCAAGGATATTCACTTCCTTGACTTTTATGGACAGAAATGGCATAGGCTAATGTGATTTCGTTTAAGTCGGGATAATCAAATTCAACAATCCGGTTGTCAAATTCTATTTCCATCCGCTGATCAACTTTATCAATTTTATGAATGAAGCCGTGATCGCCATTAAAGATTTCCTTGTCATAATTGTTGCGGAGTTGCATAACTTTGTCACCAACTTTGTAGCGGTTGCCACCTCGGGATAATTCTACTGTGCTGGAATTGAGTTTTTCCTGGAGAAGTTCATTTAGCTGGGAGGCACCGGTTTCTCCTCGGTACATAGGAGTCAAAACTTGAATATCTTTGATCGGATCATAATCATATTGATCAGGCAAGCGTGTTTTTACTAGATCACAAATTAGTTGCTGAACTTTTTCCGGATCTTTTTCTTCTAGAAAGAAAAAATCTGATTGGGCGCGATTTTTTATATCTGGAAAATGGCCTTTGTTGATCCGATGGGCATTGGTCACGATTTTGCTCTTTTCAGCCTGGCGGAATATTTTTTGGAGAAAAACTACGGGTATTTGGTCACTATTAATCAGACTGCGGAGAACATTTCCCGGGCCTACAGAAGGCAGCTGGTCAACATCACCGACCAGGATAAGAATTGTGTTTTCCTGAAGGGCTTTCAGAACGGAATTCATAAGCACTATATCGATCATGGAAACTTCATCTATAACCAGGAGATCAGCCTTGATCGGATTGTTTTCATTATGTTTGAAACTGTGATCCCGGGGCTGATATTCAAGCATTCTATGAATTGTTTTAGCCTCCATCCCAATTACTTCGCTCATTCTTTTGGCTGCTCTTCCGGTGGGGGCGCATAATTTGATGTCACTGTTGAGCTGTTTATGGATATCAATGATACCTTTCAGCGTTGTTGTTTTTCCTGTTCCCGGACCACCTGTGATAATAACAATTCTTTCCTGAATAGATTTTCGAATAGCATCCAGTTGCTCATCAGAATAATACTCTGCATTTAGCCGCAATTTTTTTATTTTATCTTTAGCGAGATTTGAAGGTGAAGAAAGATGGCGTTTAATCCGTTTTTCTACTCCCTGTTCAGCATAATATAAAGAGGGAAGGTAAATTTTATTGTCATCTCGTATAAGATCTTCGTTTTCGATTAGATCCTTCAAAACAGAGTTATGCTCTTTGATGTTGACCTCGATGAGACGCTTACATTCTTTGACCAGTTTTCCAAAGGGTAGATAAACATGACCGTTATTTGAGGATTCGTTTAGGGCGTAAATTATCCCCGCTCTAACCCGCCGGTAATCATCACCAGTGATTCCCAGAGATTCGGCAATTTTATCAGCAGTCTTAAAGCCAATACCCCAGATATCGTAGGTCAGTTGATAAGGATTATCAGTGACAACTTCAATGGCATCCTGTTCATAGGTTTTGTAGATTTTAGTAGCAAAGGTAGTCGAAATATTATGGCTCTGAAGGAAGATCATGATGTTTTTAACCTCTTTTTGCTCCTCCCAGCCATCTTTGATCATCTGAATGCGTTTTTTGCCAATTCCGTCAACTTCAGCTACTTTATCAACATCGTTTTCAATTACATACAATGTTTTGTCTTTGAATTTGTCAACTATTCTCTCCGACATTTTGGGACCAATACCTTTGATCAAACCTGACCCCAGGTATTTCTGAATGCCAGTAATTGTGCCTGGATAAACAGTTTCAAATTTTTCTATTTTGAACTGACGGCCGTATTGAGCATGATGAGTAAATTCTCCATATAATTTGACCGTTTCGCCAACATGTACACCGGGCAGGTAGCCAACTGCAGTAGTTCCTTTTGATAATTGGGCTACAGCATAGCCGTTCTCTTCATTATAATAGGTAAATCTTTCTATGGCGTCCTGTATTTCCATAAAGATAATTTAACTAAAATTAGAGACTTGTAATAAAATTATTTTAAGAGGAATTTGTTCAAGCTCTAGATCAATCTCTTAAAAAGCACATTTACAATTCTCATGATTTATAGGTATTCCATCAGAGGTACTTTTATTGAACTACTTTTGGGAGTTTTACTGAAACTTGATTTTATCGCTTTAATGAATTGTTTTTTCTAGTGATTTTATATTTGAAGTATTGCTGCTAAATAATTATTATTAATTTAGCAAGTTTATATATAATTTTGTAAGTCTAGTTTTGAACAACCTAATAGGGGGAATAAACAGTGGATGAACGCCAATTGAATAAATATTTTAAAGCTCTGAAAAATCTAAAAGCAGGAAACTATAACTTACAATTAGAGTCTTCTTCAGATCCTGCCCTGGACAAACTCGGACGACTAATTGATCAGGTTGGTAACTCTTTTCATCAAAAGTTAGAGCGCTCCAACAAATTGTTTAAATTAACCGAACAAGTTAATGAAGGAGTTAACCTGGATGAAATCTGGAATCATGTTTATGATGCCTTTCAGGAAATCATACCCTACAACCGAATTGGTGTAGCACGGCTCGAAGATGAAGGTGAGACTGTTGTTTCCTGCTGGGCGCGGTCAGATGAAGAAAAAGTCAAACTTCAGGCTGGTTATCAAAGTCCATTAGAAGGCAGCAGCTTGCAGAAAATTATAAAAACAGGACAGCCTCGGATACTAAATGATCTGGAGCAGTATCTGGAGGAACATCCAAATTCCCATTCCACAAAATTGATTGTTTCAGAGGGAATGCGCTCCAGTCTCACCTGCCCCATGTATGCTATGAATCGGCCGACCGGGTTTATTTTCTTTAGCTCTCGTCATAAAAACACATATAAAAATGCCCATGTTGGTGTTTTTCAACAGGTTTCCAATCACCTTTCTATGATTGTTGAGAAAAGTAGAATCATGCAAAGATTGCGTGAACTTGATGATCTCAAAAATCAATTTTTGGGAATTGCAGCCCATGATCTGAAAAGTCCAATTAATGTGATCAATAATTATATCAATATATGGAAACAGGGTTATTATGGTGATTATGATGAGCAGCAGAAAAAATCTCTAGATATAATGGAGAGAAATTGTAATCGGATGCGAACTTTGATCGACGATCTCCTGGATTTAAGCGCCATTGAATCGGGAAAAATTGAAATTAATAAAGAGCAGGTCAATCTTAATGAAATCATTTTGAACTATTACGTTACCAATAAATCAATGGCTGAGAAAAAATCTATTAACCTGGAACTCGATCTGCCAGAAGAATTACCCGATATACAGGCTGATAAAGACCGAATTATACAGGTGATTGATAACTATGTTTCCAATGCTGTAAAATATTCTGAGTCTGATACAAAAGTTACATTAGGTGCAAAAATTTTAAAGGACAGCATTCAGGTATATGTAAAAGACCAGGGTCCGGGAATACCCAAAAAGAAGCAAGATAAATTATTTACCCGCTTTGGAAAGGTTGGAATTAAACCAACTGGTAAAGAAAAAAGCACTGGCCTTGGACTTTATATTACAAAAATAATCATTGATGGTCATGGGGGAGAAGTAGGTGTCCAGAGTGAAGAAGGGCAGGGCTCGTTATTTTATTTTAGACTTCCTCTGGATTAATCTAATTACATCAGGTTATAATTAAAACTCGAATAGAAATTTTTTAGCACCTGCCCTTATTAGATTATAACAAAACTAAAGTATTTTATAATTTTTCAATGGCATCCAGCATTTTATCAAGAGGCTGCGCTCCAGTAAGTTCCTGTTTGTCATTAATAACTATTTTGGGAACACCAGTCACATTGTATTTATTGGCCAGATGAGGAAAAGTAGAGCTTTCAATCATTTCGCCAGAAATATGTTCATTCTCCAGAGCCAGACGATGAGCATTTATAACAGCTGTGGGACAATAAGGACATGACAAAGTAATGAAAACCTTTATGTCTATATCTTTGTCGATTTTTTCGATTCTTTCAACAATATTCGGCTCAATTGGTTCATGATTGCCGGAAACTTCCATTATCGAAGTCAAAAAGGAATTGATTTCATATCCTCCAGGTATTCCGTAAAATTTAATCCTGGTATGATTTCCATCTTTGTCCAGCAAAGTGATAGCAGGAATCTGCTCCAATCCAAACTCTTTGGCCTTGTCTTCATCATCAACAAAGTCATATATAGTAAGACTCAGTTTATCATTTAATCCTGAAATTTCCTTCAAAAATTCGTGAGTCTGACTGCAGCTTTCGCATTCAACTTCTTGAGTGAAGTAAACTATCTCCACTTCATTCTGCATATCTTCCAGAAAATCTTTCACTTTGTTACGGTTTTCTTCGTCTAATAAAGGCATTTTTTCCTCCATTTTTTATTAATTCTGTTGCTTCATAAATATACAATTCACATTGACCATATTCAAATCCACTTTTTAAAAATCAATTTTTTTATGTAACTATCTTAGATAGGTTTCATCAAATAATGTTACTTACAAAAAATAAACTCTGAGGAAAAATTATGAAAAACAACAAATTGCAATTTGTATTAATGGTTCTGGTTCTTGTAGTTTTTGCAATGGCAGGTAACAGCAGCGAAAACTGGTATGGCTTTAATGAAGGTCTGGAAATTGCCAAAGAAAGCGAGAAACCAACGATAATTGATTTTTATACATCCTGGTGTCACTGGTGTGACGTGATGGATGAAAAGACTTTTTCCGATCCTGAAGTTAAAGATTTTCTAGAAGAAAATTTTGTTACTATCAGAATTGATGCCGAAAATAAGAATTCTTCTCATACATTTAGGGGAAAAGAATATAATTCAGTTGGATTAACACGAGCATTTAATGTCTCCG
>DATGCI010000135.1:0-48108 GCA_035312185.1 bacterium | reverse complement strand
CATCCTTTACATAAGTTACTTTTTTTATATTCAGTTCTTTTTTGATCTGCTCCGTGAGAGTTTCTTTGAAATCAGAATCATCTTCAGGCATCTTAATAAATATTTTACTCAAAGGCTGTCTGATTTTGATATTTTCTTTATTACGTGCTGCTCTTCCCATACTTACCAGTTTAACGATAGTATTGATTTGGTCGATCAATTTTTCATCAATATAATCTTGATTGTAGTCGGGATATTCACACAGATGAATACTTTCAGGTGCATCAGGCTCCAGTTCTCTGACCAGATTTTGGTAAATAGATTCACTAACAAAAGGAACAACTGGAGCAAGTATTTTAATTAACCCTTTTAAGGATTTATAAAGAGTTTGAAATGCACCCCATTTATCCCTATCGCTTTCTGATTTCCAGAAACGACGTCTGCTTCTACGGATATACCAATTAGAAAGATCATCAATAAAAGTCTCTACATCTTGCATAGCAGAATAAACATCATAGTCATAATAATTTTGCTCAGAACTCTTTATCAAGCTATGCAAACGAGCCAGCATCCATTTATCAAGGTCAGAAAGGTACTCATAATCAACTGTATTTTCCTGGGGATCGAATTCGTCTAAACTGGCATAGGTGGTAAAAAATGAATAAGAGTTCCAAAGTGTTATTAACTGTTTGCGAGTTTCTTTGGCAATTCCATAACCAAAATTCAAATTATTATAGGGATTTCGCGAGGCATACAACCAGCGCATAACATCGACGCCCATTTCTTCAGCAGCATCATCAAACCAGATCGCATTTCCCGTGCTTTTATGCATTTCGTCACCATGCTCATCCTTGACCAGTTTGTATCCTAATACACGGGTAAAAGGTGGTTTGTTTTCCATGACAGCGCTCATAGCAATCAAGGCATAAAACCAGTTGCGGAACTGGCCAGGCAATGATTCACAAATAAACTCAGCTGGAAACCATTCTTCCCAATATTCTTTATCATGACGATAATTTAATGTGGAATAAGGGACTATTCCTGCATCGAGCCAGGGGTTACCAACATCCTCAATTCGGCTTACTTTAGCACCACACTTTTCGCACTCGATTTTAACTTCATCTATCCAGGGTTTATGAGGGGAATTACCTTCAAATTCGTCCCAGCCCTCCACTGCTTTTTCTTCTAGCTCTTCATCACCACCGATCACAGTGACATGCCCGCATTCCTGACATTCATAAATAGGTAATGCTAGACCCCAGAAACGTTTTTTGGAGATCATCCAGTCATCCATATTCCGCAGCCAATCCAGTTCCCGATCCATTCCATAAGAAGGCATCCAGTTGATCTGCTTTGTAATTTCCATCATATCTTTGCGTAATTCATCCATACTTATGAACCATTCATCGACCAATCGAAAAACCAACGGAGTTCCATGCCTCCAACAAACTGGGTATCTATGGGTATAATCATCAGAACGATATTTGATTCCCTTTTCTTCGAGATTATGAAGAATATCACCGGTAACATCGTCCACATTTTTACCGGTCAGCCAATCAAAACCTTCCAGATAATTACCAAATTCATCAAGCGGTGCAATCACAGCCAGGTCGAATTCTTCACCTAACTGGTGGTCTTCCTGACCACAACCAGGGGCGATGTGTACTATACCGGTTCCTTCATCACCGGTAACATCTTCCCAGGGAATTACTTTGTGCTCAGCACCTTCCTGAGCAGGAAGTTCATCAAAGGGGCCCTTATATTTCCATCCTAACAACTTTTCCCCTGATATTGTATCCAGAATTTCATAATTGCCCTTTAAAATATCCTTCCTGGTTTCAGCTAAATAAAGTATTTCATCATTTTGCTTAACTTTTATATAATTCATCTCCGTATTGACAGCAGCAGCTACATTACTTGTTAATGTCCAGGGGGTTGTTGTCCAGATTAGTAAATATTCATTATCTTGATTGATAAGAGGAAGTTTGACTGTAACGCTAGTATGGGTCATTTCCTTATAACCCTCGGTGGCAATCTCATGCTCTGAAAGAGCAGCACCACAGCGAGTACACCAGGGCATAACATCATGGCCTTTGTAGATCCAACCATTTTCATGACATTTTTGTAAAAATTGCCAGATTGTATAATTATTTTCTGGCGACATTGTAAAATAGGAATTATCCCAATCCATCCAGTAGCCTAAACGAATTGATTGCTCAGTCTGTTTTTGGGAATATTTGCGGACACGCTGCTTACATTTATTGACAAATTTTTCTATACCGTATTCTTCAATATCGGTTTTGGAGGAGAATCCCAGTTCCTTTTCCACTTCAACTTCGACCCACAATCCCTGACAATCAAAGCCATTTTGATAGCGAGCCTGATAGCCTTCCATGGCACGAAATCTGTGAAAAATATCCTTATATGCTCTGCCCCAGGCATGGTGGACACCCATCGGATTGTTAGCAGTGATTGGTCCGTCAATAAAGCGCCATTTATCTCCACCTTTGTTCTTTTCCCGAAGCTTATCAAATATCTCTTTATCTTCCCAGAAATCCAATATTTCATGTTCAAGTTTTACAAAATCAACTTTTGCGGGAACTTTTGTCAGCAAACTGTGACCTCCTTTATCTCTGAAATACTTTAAATATCAAATATACAATTGCACTCAGGAGTAATGACGAAGCCAGAGGGAAATATAGTACAAAGCCTTCTCTTTTTATCACAAAATCACCAGGCAGTTTTCCCAGTTTATTGATCACAGGGATATTGCCACCATAGGATAACAATAGTCCTAAAACCATAACCATTAAGCCAAATATAATTAATATTCTACCCAGACTGCTCATTACTCCGGATTTTTCCTCCAATTTAACCACCAAATTTATTGTTTTTAATACAAAATAACAACCCTAGACCAATTAATTTTTTGATCTTAATAAGACCGAATGGCTTTATGTTTATCAGCTTCGGAAATTGTCTGTTAATGCCGGAGAATATTCGTCCAAATATAAATAATGATAACAAAAAGGGCCCGACAAAATCGAGCCCTTTTATATTTACTAATTTTAGCACGCTTCATTATTCATTTTCAAGAGTTATAAAAACTGTATGTTGTTCTCGTTTAATTAGTAGTAGAATATATTGTTTGTCTTTGACCTGCTCATACCCTTCTTTCAAATCTTCAAGGCTGGTCACTGTCTTTTTTCCGATTCGTTTTATTATATCACCGTGGCGGAGTTTCTGAGCGGCTTCAGTTCCTCTTTCCAGACCAACCACAACAACACCTTCTTCATCTATATCAATTTCCAATTGTTCTGCCAATTGTGGATTTATTTCTTTGCATTTCATTCCCAATAACTCTTCAGAAGAGGTATCAGCATCTCCGGAGGCTAACTCATCATCTTCAGGTCTTTTACCAAGTTCTACTTCTAGAATCTCGTCATCTCCATCTCTTATTATTTTCAGCTTTGCTTCTTCACCAATATCAGAGCTAGAGACCATTGAAGTTAGATGCTGAGGATGTTCTACTTTTGTGCCATTATACTCGATAATCACATCTCCGATTTTCAGGCCAGCTTTCTGAGCAGGGCTACCTTCTACAACTTCATTAACAAGAGCGCCAGTTCTGGTTTCTACATCCATTGCCCGGGCAATAGGATCCGTAATAGGACCTATCATAACCCCAAGCCAGGCGCGTTCAACATGGCCCGTTTCAATAAGATCTTCCATAATCTTTTGCGCCAGATTAACCGGTATAGCAAATCCAATCCCAATATTTCCGCGGCTTAAGCCACCTCCTGTAGCGATGGCCGTATTAATTCCAACAAGTTCACCCTCAATATTTACCAGAGCGCCACCACTATTACCGGGATTGATAGCAGCATCAGTCTGAATAAAGCTAGCAGTAGTATTTCCACCAATATTAATACTTCGGGCTTTTGCACTCACTATTCCAGCAGTAACTGTATGGGCAAGCTGCTCAGTAAGAGGCGAGCCAACAGCAACAACCCATTCTCCGACTTTCAAAGCATCAGAATCACCGAGACTAACCGAGGTAAGATTTTCAGCTTCAATTTTGATGACGGCTATATCTGTTTTTTCATCAGAGCCGATAATTTCTGCTTTGTAAACTTCACCATTAGCCAGGCGGACACTTATCTTTTCTCCATTTTTAATCACATGGCTATTGGTCAGAATGTAGCCTTTATCACTAACAATAACTCCCGATCCCAGGGAAGTTTGACGGGACTCACTATCGGGAGCAGGAAAGCCAAAAAATTTTCGAAAAAATTCATCCTGTTCGGTCATATTTCTTTTTACAACCTTTTCAGCAGTAATTGTAACTACTGAAGGTTTTACATTTTCAGCAATATTAACAAAAGCCTGGTTAAAATTTTGGAGAGTTGTAGATTTATTTTTATTGCTTAATAGAGATGCTTTGACAAAATTTCCTGAATCCTGCTTAGGTTTAGTGTTCTCATAAACAACAACTTTTTCAGAATCTTTACTGAAAAAAGTTCCTCCCAGATAAACACCAACCGCAAGAAGGACAACTACTATTATCAACTTCTTAATATCAATCTTCATTTTCACCTCACATTTTTTAAATAATCAACTCCATAGTCTGGATTTAAATGAGATAAGAGGCTTTTTGTTTCATACATATAAATTTTGACATAAAAATTCGTTTTAACCAGACATTAGGTAAGAAAATTATATTTTAAACTTGATCCAATTTCAGATTGAAAGATACCTATTTAAGGGATTCTTCCAGAACTTCACGGAGTTTGTTTCTACGGAAAGGTTTTCTCAGAAAATAAATATTGTCCTGTTTTTTGGCCATTTCCCGGGGTTCATTCTTGTCATATCCAGTGATTAAAAGGACAGGGACTTTGTTATTATTTTTGTGAATCTTTTTGAGGAGTTCTATCCCTGATAGACCCGGCATTTGGATATCAGTAATTACAATCTTAAATTTATTTTTCTGATATTTATTCCAGGCTTCCTGGCCATCTTCTGCTACAGTTACTTTGTAGCCCATTTTTTCCAGCATAATATTGAGAATACTTCTGTTATCAACATCATCTTCGGCCAGCAAGACACTCTTTTTATGATCAGCGGATTTGCTTTTCGGTTTTTCCCGCTTTTGTTCAGTTCGGGTAATTCTTGCGTTCTCCCTTTCAATTTGACGAGTGGAGGTTTTGATTTTATCAACAGTCCTAATGATCATTTCGATCTGTTCTGTTGCAAAAAAATCTTTTTTGTCAACGTGCTCCCAGAGCTCCTCAGCAGCTCCCAATATACTGGTCAATTTGCCGTTAATAGATTGCGCACAATCAAGACTCGTTTTGCGGAAAGATTCTAGCTTTTTTATACTGGGCAAATGCCTTTTTTTGGATTTGGGTGAGTTCATTTTCCCTCCTAAAGTTTAGGATTTTGTCACTTCAATAATATAAAAAATGCTTCAAATTATTCAAAGAGATTTATAGTGTTATCTTGATTAACAGTCATTCGATTTTTCTCTTTTATCTTTTTCAATCAGAGCATAGGCATTGTGATTATGGATAGATTCAAAATTCTCAGATTCAACTTTGTACCAGAACACCCGATCATCTTTATTAAGCGCAAGGGCGAGATTTCGCACGACATCTTCAACAAATTTGGGATTATTGTAAGCCGCTTCAGTCACATATTTTTCATCTTCTCTTTTCAATAATGAATATACCGGACTAGAGGCTGCTTGCTCGGCTATCTCAATAAGTTCTTCAATCCAGATCAATTCATTATAGCGAACTTTTATACTGATAATTGAGCGCTGATTGTGGGCTCCTGATTCAGATATTTCCTTGGAACAGGGACAGAGAGTATTCACGGGTACCTTTACTCCTAAAACAAAGTCTAATTCTTCTCTTAAATTCCCCGTAAAACTACATTCATATTTCATCATACTTTTGGCTTCCGATACAGGGGCAGTTTTTTCTAGAAAATAGGGAAAGAAAACTTCAATATGAGCTTCTTCAGCTTTCAAGCGTTGTTTCATTTTGAGAAGGACTTCATCAAGAGTATCGATCTGTAATTTATGATGGTGCTGGTTGAGGATTTCCACAAACCGGCTCATATGTGTGCCACGAAAATCATGGGGCAAATTTACATACATATTAATCGAGGCAACAGTTTGTTGAACTTCATTTTCCCTATCCAAAAGGACAATTGGATAGGTCAAGTCTTTGACTCCAACCTGATCAATTGGAACACATCTATTATCACTTTGGTTCTGGACGTCTTGCAATGCTTATCCCTCTTTTTGATAATTTTTCTGAGTTATGTTCAGCTGTTACAATAGTCTTGACATTTCCACGCCGATTAAAATCACCAACGACCTTTATCCAGCGCGGATCAATCTTTTCCACTATATCATCCATAATTCTATTAACTGCGGCTTCATGATACATGCCCTGATTGCGGAATTTATTGATATATAATTTTAAGGATTTAAGTTCAACGATATATTCATCCGGTATATAATGCACATTTATTACAGCAAAATCAGGGTAGCCAGTTACAGGGCATAGACAGGTAAATTCTGGTAGTTCAATATCAATCCTGTAATCCCGATCCGGATATTTATTTTTAATAGGGATTAATTCCGCTTCTTCAATTTCTATTGCACCTTTTTTCTTCTTTTTAGACATGTTCACTCCTTATCTTGATATTTGGTAGGATCCGGCATCCCGGCTTTTCGAAAGCCTTCTTTTCGCAATCGGCAGCTATCACAAACGCCACAAGCGCGGCCCTGCTCATCTGGATTATAGCAGCTGATAGTTTTGCTATAATCTACTCCCAGCTCCACACCTTTCATAATAATCTCTGCCTTTGTCAATTTAATAATTGGTGTATGTATTGTTATGTCATGGTCAGTGACTCCAGCTTTAGTAGCAAGATTAGCTGTTTTTTGAAAGCTTTTGATAAACTCCGGGCGACAATCAGGATAGCCGCTATAATCGAGGCTATTAACACCAATAAACAGATCATAAATATCATTGACTTCAGCCCAGGCCAAGGCTAAAGAAAGAAAGATCAAATTGCGGCCAGGTACATAAGTAGCGGGAATTTCCTCTTCACTGGAATTGTCAGTGGGTACAGGTATATCGTCAGTTAGAGCAGAACCACCGATCTGGGATAGATCGATATTCATAATTTTATGATCTTCTACATTCATGCTTTTGGCAACCTTCCGGGCGGCCGTGAGCTCGACGGAATTGCGCTGTTCATAATTGTAACTTATCGCATAAACCTGATAGCCCTGGGATCGAGCTATTGCCAGAGTTGTAGCAGAATCCAATCCTCCACTTAAGGATACAAGTGCTTTTTTATTCATTTTCAGACTCCTCTTGCTTTTTCAGGCCAGATCATTTTATGTAATTGTGGTTGAAAGCGCACATCCAGACCCTCGGTCAAAATCCAATCGCATAACGTTGCATATTCTAAACGGTCTTTTACTGATGCAAACAGGATTTCTATTTTTCCAAATAAATTGTGTTGCCGACAAAAATTTACACTCCAGTCAAAATCTTTCCTGTCAGAAATAACAAACTTTAGATTGTCATTGGTATGTAAAAGTTTCAAGTTTTCTAATAAAAAAGTATCCTCTTCGCCACTTCCCGGAGTTTTCACGTCAACAACTTTAACTATTTCCCTGGGCAATTTTGCTAAATTTACCGTGCCATTGGTTTCAATTAATAGTCTATAGTCTCGATTTATAATCTGCTGGGCTAATTCTATGATATCTTCCTGAAGAAGAGGTTCACCGCCCGTAATTTCTACGTTCTTAACCGGATATTCCAGAATTTTACCTAATAATTCCTCTGTTGTATAAAAATCACCTTCTTGATAAGCATATTTGGTGTCGCAATAATTGCATCTTAAGTTGCAGCCTGTCAATCTGATAAATAGAAATGGCTTTCCCAAAAATACTGATTCACCTTGAATCGAATAAAATATTTCATTTACCTTAAGAATAATTTACTCCCGATATGCGATAGAATATTTATCGGTTTCCCAGACTATTACCTGATGAATTTTAACATTTTCAGGTAATTTTTTTTCAATTTCGTGATAAAGATATTGAGCTATATTTTCAGCAGTAGGATTTGCGCCCTCTAGAAAAGGCAGATCATTTAAATATTGGTGGTCGAACTTTTCAATGACAGGCTGGACTATTTTTTTTAATTCTTTGAAATCAACGGAGATACCAATCTCATCTTGCTGATCGGTCTTGACCTCAACTTTAATTTTCCAGTTATGGCCATGGAGATTTTTACATTTCCCGGGATAATCCTGAACACGGTGAGATGCAGAGAAATGGGTTCGGTAGGCTATAATGTACAATTTATGCTCCTTAAATAAACATTAGAATACAAATAAAATCTAAAAATTCATAGGGCTTCTTGCAACCCATATTCAATAATTTTACAAATATCCCCGCAATTTTCTAAATACCAGATCAATAAGAAAAATAGTCAGTAAAATAATAAGCATGTATTTCCATTGCCAGAGCTTGATCTTGTGATTACGGGTGATTTTTTCATCACGAACTTTGACTTGATCGGCAATTCTATCAATATTTTGAGGGGTGAAGAATTTAGCTTCAGTTTTTCTAGAAATATTTTCCAGAACATCTTTTTTAAATACCAGTTCTTCCAGTTCAACCGGTCGATCAATAACTGAAATTTTTCTCTCAACTTCAGCAAATTTTTCTCCGGTCTGTTCTGCAGATAAGGCAATACTATAATCCCCGGGCTGACTCAAAAAGAAATCGGTTGTATACTGTTGATCGGTTCTAGGAATTACAAAGCTTTTGGCCTCCTGTCCATTTTTTAAAATACGGGCCCTGACAGAGGCATTTTTGAGAGGCTGCCCGCGTACATCGCGAATATTACCAGAAAGCCGAATTTTTTCACCTAAATTATACTTCTTACTGTCAGGAAATATCTGAATTGGTGAGCGGCCAGTAGTATCGGTGAGATATTGGGAAACAGCCAAGAGCATATTTTCATAAAATCCTTCTACATCAGGTCCAATCGTCATCATCTGCCATTTCCAGAATGGAGCTCCATTCAAAAGCGCTATACCTGGCAAATCATCAGTATCAGCACGAAAAAGGGCCAGTATTGAATTCTGATTAACATCCATAGTCTGAAATAAGGAAACAAATTCCCTATCAGGAGTCACCTTATTAAAAGGATATTCAATAGGAGGCAAATTGCGCCACCATTCTTCGGTCATAGAATTTTCCAAAAACAAATTAACAGGATGGTTCTTCCATTTCTGGTTTATTGTAGGCGAAACTTCTTTAATTTGTTTACTTTGCGTGATTTGCTGAAAAGGCTCAGTCCCAATAATTTTACCAAGCTGTTCAATATCAGTATGCTGATCAACTCTTACAATCAAGGGACATTTTTGGCTTTTTAATTTATTCTGAATTGTTTGGGTAAGCTCTGGATTGATTTTTGGTGTTGGGAAACTATTGAAAACAACCAGATCCCATTCCATATCCAGTATTTTTTGGGCTTGATTTTCTGGTAGCCAATTTCCCTTGTGAGCCACTAGCTGATGAGTAGCAGTGTTCTCTCGGCTAGCAAAAATTCGATTGAAAAGTTTACCATCAAAATTATATTGGCCACCAACTATAATGTAATTTTCATATTTTTTATTCACCTTCAACTGCCTTTGCAATTGATTATTGAAAAGATTTTTATCCTGGTCGTCTTCTATGACTAGCTCAATATTCCGGGACCCCGTTTTATCAGGAATATATAGAAAATCCAGGGCAGTTCTCTGATATGAAGATGCACCTTTTATCTGTTTAGTATCGATAGTTTGACCATCTACTTTTAAAGATAATTGAATTTGGCTACTTCGGCTGGCAGGATTGATTTCTGTGGATATATTGACAGTGTCTCCAACCTGGGCGGCAGTCTCCATTTCAACATCTAGAAGCGAAGCATCTTTTTGGGCAGTCGTATCTCCCAATCCACTTGTAAAAACCGGGCCCGTTCCATAATTATCAAAAGAGGTTGGAATCCGACCCTGAGTCGCTACTCCATCACTGATGATCAGAGCTCCGCGAAAATTGCGGTTTTTCTGACTTTGTAAATAGGTAAAAATATTGGCTAAGTTGGTATTTTGCCCCTGATTGTCAAGTTGATTAAGGGCGCCAATGGGATTCAATTCTCCAGCAAAAGAGAAATAGGCAGTTTTCAGCCCCTTATCCTGCAGAATTTTGTCGAGGTTTTCTATATTATTGTGAATTAATTCCTGGTCATAGTTTTCCTGTTCCGCAAAACTGAGAGAATTATCAATAAAAAATAAAAATTCTGACTTGAGCGTCTGCTTGCTTTGCCAGCTTATAACCGGTTTCAGAATTATCAAGATTAATACAATAAAAATTGCAGTACGAGTAAATATTAACAATCGCGAACGGTTCTTATACTGCTTATATACAAAAAAATATACAAACAGGATAGCCGCTGCTAATAGGGCCAGATGGCCTGTTTCAAAATTTTCAAAGTAAATATTAAATCCTGACATGTATTCGGTAAAATTGTTTATAGTTTTAGATTTGGAATAGCCTGAAGGTCCAGGCTAGAATAATTATCTTTGCGATAATCTTCAAGTCCGGCTCGGGCTATCATAGCAGCATTATCAGTACAAAATTCTAGAGAAGGAAAATAGATCTTGAGCCCTAATTTGTCAGCCTGCTTTTTAAAAGTTTCCCGTAATCGAGAATTGGCGGCCACTCCTCCTGCCAATACAAGCCGCTGAATGTTGTATTCTTGAGCAGCTTTGAAAAACTTATTTTTTAAAGCATCAACAATGGCTTCCTGGTAGGATGCGCAGATATCATCCATATTATCTTTGGCCCATTGGCGACCTTTATTCTTGACCAGATAATAAAGCGAGGTCTTGAGACCGCTAAAACTAAAGCCATATTCTCTGTTTTTGATTTCGGCTCTAGGGAAATAGTGAAATTTGCGATCACCTTTTTTAGCAATTTTGTCTATTATTGGGCCAGCCGGATAAGTAAGATGCAAAATCTTACCACCTTTATCAAAAGCTTCACCAGCAGCATCATCAACGCTTTGTCCAATCAATTTATAGGAGCCATGCTCTTCTACTTCGACGATCATGGTATGTCCGCCCGAGACCAAAAGACACAGAAAAGGATATTGAATATCATCATGATCCAAAAAATTCGCCATAATATGGCCTTCAATATGGTTGACACCGATAAGAGGTTTACCACTGGCTAGTGATAAGCCTTTGGCAAAACTGAGTCCGACTAGCAAAGCCCCCATCAATCCTGGTCCCCGAGTAACGGCAATTCCGTTGATAGCAGAAAAATCTACATCGGCTTTTTCCAAAGCCTGATCCATTACTTTGTTAATATTTTTCATATGCTCACGGGAAGCGAATTCAGGAACCACTCCGCCATATTCCTGGTGTAAAAGTTGTGAGGATACAACATTAGAAAGTACCTGATTATTTTTTACTACAGCGATAGAAGTTTCATCACAGGATGATTCAATACCTAAAATCACAACTTAATTCCTTTCCTCGATTAGACGAACATTTATAGAAGATGGTTCAATTTTTGTAATTTCCAGATAGTTGCCCGGACTTTTAACCTGAAGTTGATAGGATTTTTGACCATTATCAATCCGGCCTTTAAGATCAACATAAACATTGATATCTTCGCTCTCAACAGCTTTAATTTTATTGAAGCCACCTGAAATATAAACTGTAACTTTATTGGGGTGAACTTCAACCTGGCCTTGCTTGGGCGGATTGACAATATTTACAGGAATTCCGGAAATTGATTTTTCTCCTATCTGGTCAACGACCTGAGCAACCTGTACTTTTCCGGGATTCATAGTAATATTTTTTGTTTCAAATTTCTGAAGAGGAACAGTCATATTGATAGAGCTAACCACATCCTCCTTGACCTTTTTTATTGTGTTAATGTACTGAATTTCCCGTAGATAGGAGCTGGGCCCAGTTACAGTTACAGAATCAGGTTCAATATCTAGCTCATACTTGGTATAACCTGGCTCGAGAACTGTAACAATCTGTGACCGTACAGAAACTTTTTGGATCACCTTTTTATCTAATTCTACATAGAGGGACTCCGGTTCAATAACATTTATTAGGCGAACATCTGAGTTACGTGGTAAGAATACATATTCAGGATGGCGATCATAATAATCATTGAGATCGAAATTATAGAACCATTTGATTGTACTTAGATCTAGGATTAAACGAAATGAGCTGCGGGACTGAAACAATAAAAAGAAAAAATCGAGTCCATCACCATGAAATTGAGCCCTTATTTGTTCAGGTACACGATTTTTTAAGATTTTCCCTTCTTCGATATTAACAACCTCGAAAGGTACGTTCATCTTAGTCGTATATTCGTTTCGCAGCATAGTAAACGACCAAATTATGATCGTTATCAAGAGTACGATCAATTTAGTTTGAATATTCTTCACGAATAAATTGTGAAAAAATTCAGAGATAGCTTCTAAGTCCCATTTTTTCTTTTTCTCAGCCATATTAATCCGATAATGACAAAAGGGCTTGTATTAAAACCACAAGCCCCTTTGTATATAACTTCACTTTATTTTACTCATTTGTATTACTCGTCATCATCCTCAGTTTCATCTTCTTTTTCGGCAGTTTCTGAGTCATCTTTTTTGGAATCAGATTTCTGATCTTCTTCCCTTTCTTCTGATTTGTCAGATTCCTCTTTTTCTGCTTTTTTTGAGGACTTTTTTGACTTTTTAGCGGACTTCTTCTTTTCGGTCTTTTCAGCTTTGTCTTCTTTTTTATGTTCAGTCTCTTCTTTCTCTTCTTCCATTTCTTCTTCGTCTTTAGTTTTCTCTGCCTTTTCTGCTTCTTTTTTATCCGCTTTTTTGGACTTTTTTGACTTAGTTTCTTTTTTCTTCTTTTCAGCCTTTTCAGCTTTTTTCTCAGCAGCTTCTTCTTTTTCTTCCTCAGCCTTCTTTTCTTCAGCTTTTCTTTTTTCTTCAGCATCTTTTACACGGTCAATAACTTCATTAGGGATTTCAATTTTATCAGAAGTATCTTCCTTGTCACTCATGTATTTATCAACATCCTCTTCATCTTTGGAAATAGCCTGGCTGCGGGAGAGAACAAGTTTTTTCTCATCTTTGTTCATTTCCAGCACTTTTAGCTGCATTGTCTCACCAATATCGAGTTTTTCATCAGTATCATCACGAAGTTTTTTAGGAAATTGATTTTTAGGTACAATTCCATCCATGCCATAGTCAAGATTAAATACAACCAGATTTTTGGTTATTTTGGCTACTTCGCCTTCCACTACAGCTCCCTCTACATAAGTGTCTTCAATATCGGGCCAGGGATTTTCTTTGAGCTGCTTAATTCCTAGCGAAATTTTGCGTTCATCTTTAGAGAACTTGAGGACTTTCACTTTAATTTTCTCGCCAGTATTAATGACCTGTTTGGGATGTCGGACATTCATTGTCCAGGACATATCCGCAATATAGACAAATCCTTCGATACCTTCTTCCAGTTCTACAAAAGCTCCTTTTGGTATAATTTTCTTGACTGTACCTTTATGAACAGTACCTGGCTTATATTTGTCTTCAGCTTCTTCCCATGGATCGGGTTCCAGCTGTTTGTATCCAAGTGAGATTTTTCTCTCATCAGGATCAATACTGAGGACCTTGGCTTTAACCATGTCATTCAAAGTAAATACTTCAGTAGGATGTTTGATGTGTTTTGTCCATGAAATTTCAGAAATATGAATAAGACCTTCCACACCTTTTTCCAATTCTACAAACGCACCATAATTGGTGATATTAACGACTTTACCATCTACAATGGAATCAACTGGATATTTCTGTTCTACGCCTTCCCATGGATGGGGTTCCAGCTGTTTTAGACCCAGAGATACCTGCTTTTTCTCAGTATCATAATCTATGACTTTGACTTTGATATCCTGACCTAGATCTACAACCTCGCGGGGATGGTTGACCCGGCCCCAGGAAAGATCAGTGATATGAAGCAATCCATCAAGACCACCCAGATCAATAAATACACCAAAATCAGTAATATTTTTAACGCGTCCTTCAAGAACATCACCAACCTGGATTTCCTCCAGAAGTTCTTCCCGTTTTTCTTTGAGAGCTTCTTCCAGGATAACTTTTCTACTAAGGACAACATTTTTTCTCAATTCACTTAGATTAACAATCTTGAATTCGTAGGTTTTGCCAACATGGGCATCGAAATCACGAACAGGATTGACATCAACCTGAGATCCAGGCAGAAAACATTTCACGCCCATTACATCAACAACGAAACCACCTTTTATGCGACGCTGAATTGTGCCTTCAACTTTCTCATCATTGACTTCAATCTCTTTGATCCGTTCCCAAACTCGAATAAAGTCAGCCTTTTTCTTGGAAACATACATACGGCCGGTTTCTTCATCTTCAAGTATATCGATGACTACTTCGATTTCATCGCCTACTTTGGGCAGTTCATTTTCTCTGAATTCATCTCGAAAAAGAACACCTTCAGATTTATAGCCTACATCGATCAGTACTTCTGTATCACCAATACTGGTGACTTCGCCCATAACTCTATCATGAGTTTTAATATCCTTGATCGTACTTTCATATTCTTCTTTTTGTTTTTGATACTTATCTGCTTTTTTGTCAAATAAGAAATCTTTCTCAAATACCTTCACTTCCTCAGACAAAGGACCTGAAGTAACAGTTTCTGTGCTAAAATTATCCACAGAATCTACTACTTTTTTCTCATCTGATGATTGAATGTTGGTATCTTTTACTACTTCTGCCATTAAAACTTCCTTAAACTTTTTTTAAATTAAAATTACCACTCTATTGTTTCACCTTATTTACAATAATTTGAACTTGTTCATCAAAATCTAAATCCGTTGTATCAACAACAAAAGCCCCTTCAGGTTTCTTGAGAGGGGCATGCTCTCTTGATGAATCTATTTTATCTCGTTTTTTTAATTCTTCTACAATTTCTTTCTGATTCAATTTCTGACCATTTTTTTGATAATCTTTCATCCGTCTTCGCGCTCTAACTTCAACATCGGCAGTGATGAAAAATTTATATTCAGCATCAGGAAAAACATTGGTCCCAATATCACGGCCTTCCATGACTACATCGTGATCTTGAGCCATTTTTCGCTGTTGCTCGACCAGCACCTTTCTGACACCTTCGACTGCACTCACCGGACTGACCAGGTCGGCAACCTGAGTACTACGTATTTCCCGGCTTACATCTTCACCATCCAGAAAAGTATGATACTCTCCATCAATTTTTTTAAAGCGAATTCTGAGCTTTGAAGCCATTTGGGTGACCAGTTCTGAATCCTGTACGTCAATATTTTTGTGAATAGCAGCCAGTGTAACCGCTCGATACATAGCTCCTGTATCAACATACAGGAAGCCAAGTTCTTGAGCAACCTTCCTGGCTGTACTGCTTTTGCCGGCTCCTGCCGGTCCGTCAATTGATATTACATCACCCATAATCACGCCCCAATTTTATAAATTTTTCTAAATAATTGCAAATATTAAATCTATATTTGTTGTAATATTTCTAATTAAGACGAATTTAAGGGGTTAAATCGCTTAATTTGGAGAATAAATTGGGCTTTTAGGTAAAATTGTAGATTTATTGCCTACCGATTTTTGTTAATTACTTTAATTAACCATCTTTTTCAAAAGTTTTATTTCCCGATCAGAAAGATAACGCCACTCTCCTCTTTTTAAATTTTTATAAGTAATGGTGGCAAAGGAAACTCTATCAAGTTTGATGACTTTGTATCCCATAGCAGAAAACATGCGTCGGATTTCCCTGTTTTTGCCTTCCCGCAGGATCATCGTAACAATGGAACGGCCTTTTTTATGTGTTGTTTTTATTACTCGGCCACGCGCTATTTCTCCATCGTCCAATTCTACACCGCTAGCAAAGTCATGCCCTATTGTACGCGGCACATTGCCATCAACTTTTACTACATATTTTTTTGGTATTTCATAGCTAGGGTGGGTCAACTTATGAAGTAATGCCCCATGATTAGTAAGTAGGAGTACGCCAGTTGTATCCTTATCCAAACGACCAACTGGCTTTACAAAGGGCTCCTCTTCAAAAAAATCAGCTACAATTTTTCGATCATGGGTATCTTCAAGAGTAGTGATCACATCAGCCGGTTTATTAAAAACAATATAAGTCTTTTCTTCCGGTTCAACAATTTCGCCATCTAGTTTGACCTTGTCTTCAGGGCCAACATAGGTAGAAAAATCGGTGACTGCCTCACCATTGACTGAGATCTGACCGGCTTTGATAAATTTTTCACATTTTCTTCGGGAAGCTATGCCGCACAGAGACAGGTACTTATTGATTCTGTGTTTGTTCTTCTTTGTCTTCAAGCATTTCCTCGATTTCTTTCATTTTAGGAAGATCACCAAGCGACGCCAGGCCAAAATATTCCAGAAAATAGTCTGTTGTCCTGTATAATAAAGGCTTACCAGGAGCATCAAGACGGCCTTTGACCTCAACAAGATTTTTACTGAGCAAAGTTTTCATAGACGTATTCACACCTCGAATGGAGTCGATTTCACTTTTTGTTGTGGGTTGAGTATAAGCAACAATAGAGAGTGTCTCCAGAGCAGCTTGAGACAATCCGGGCTTACTATTTTTCTGGAACAAGCGGTCAATATAGGGCTCATATGTCTGGCGGGTTACAACCTTATAACCATCGGCAATATTTTGAACTTCGATAGGCATTTCATGTTCAGCAAGATATTGGTTAATCTCTTCAACAATTTTCTCCAGATCCACATCTTCTTCCAGACTGAGTTCGACCTGATCTTGTTTCAACGGTTTTTCTGCTGACAAGAGTAAAGCCAAAACAACCTTATGCGCGTGGTGCAATTTGCTCCCCTCCATCCCTTTTCTCTAAATATATTTCTTCGAAAACATCATTTTGTTGTAATTTAATTGTATTGACCTTGACCATTTCTAGAATTGCCAAAAATGTCACTATCACTTCTAGTTTATTATCCAGGTCTTTTGACAATTCCCAAAAGCCAATTCGTTTTTTTTCTTCAAGGCGATTCATTATATAAATACGCTGCTCCTGGATACTGATATCTATTTTTTCAATCTCATAATACTGAGGTTCTGGCTTATTCTGCAATAATTTCTTAAATAAGCTGCTAAGTTCAAATAGAGTGACTTCAGAGAGAAACAGATCAGGATCATATTCCCGATCACTATTGTTTTCTACTTTTGCCGGATAGTGTCGTGCAGCAAATTTTTCCCGGTTCTCAAATTGTTTGCTGATTTCTCTGTATTTTCTGTATTCAAGAAGCATGTTAACAAGGTCGGTGCGGGGGTCTTCAACATCTTCCCCATCTTGATTATTTTTATCAGGGAGCAACATTTTGGATTTTATGCGCATCAATATTCCGGCCATTTCCAAAAACTCTCCAGCAAGATGTATATTCATTTGCTGAGCCATATGAATGTAGTCCAGGAATTCACTGGTCACATGAGCTATAGGAATATCATAAATATTGATCTCATCTCTTTTAATAAAAAAGAGCAGCAGATCAAGCGGACCTTCAAATACGTCTAGTTTTATATTATAGCTCATTGTTAACCGGACATCAGTATTAAGAAATATTAATTAAAATAGATATTTCTGGATATAGGGTAAATTAACTATTTTTTCAGCATCAAAAAATTATAACGACCATCTGCATAGGAATTTTTCTTTATCCTTATTCCAAAATCTATTTACTAAAAAATCAGATGAGCTGGTGTCTCATCAATTCTGGTTGAACCATTATCAACCAATTTTCATGGCGTTGTGGACCTTCTCCATGGTTTCGCGAGCAACTTCTCGCGCTCTTTTTTCACCATCCCGAATAATATCAAGGACTTCATCTTTATTTTCCGCATAATAATTGCGTTTTTCCCGAAAAGGATCCAGAAATTCATTGATTGCCGCAGCGCATCTTTTTTTGCATTCAACGCAACCAAGATCACCACTCCGGCAGTTTTTTGCGATTTCCTCTTCTTCATCAGGATTAAATTTCTGATGATAGGTAAAAACAAGGCAAACTTCCGGACGGCCCGGATCATGCAAACGAATTTTTTGAGGATCGGTGATAGCCTTCATCATTTTTTTCTGAATTTCTTCTTTCGGATCAGAGATCATAATGGTATTGCCAATCGATTTGCTCATTTTTTTGCGATCCAAACCGGGGAGGCGAGCAAAATTGGTTAATTTTGTTTTGGGTACTGGAAAAACTTTGCCATAGGTTTTGTTGAAACGCCGGGCAATTTCTCTGGTAATTTCAACATGAGGCGCCTGATCTTCTCCAACTGGCACGACCTCTCCTCTATAAAGCATAATATCAGCAGCCTGCAAAACGGGATAACCAAGATGGCCGTAGGTCACATTATCCATATTCAGATCTTTGAGTTGTTCTTTCAAAGTGGGATTTCTTTCCAGGCGTGCTTTTGTAATCAGCATAGAAAGAATCAAATGCAATTCTGTATGTTCTTTGATCTGGCTCTGGCGAAAAATCGGGCTTTTTTCAGGATCGATTCCCACAGCCAGCCAATCACTGATCATATCAAGCGTATTATCCAAAATATGATCAGAATTTGTATCTGTAGTCAAAACATGATAATCAGCTATTAGATGATAATTTTTATATTTATTACTATTTTGCAGCTCAACCCAATTTTCCAGGGCGCCTACAAAATTTCCTAGATGCATTTTTCCTGTTGGCCGCATTCCACTCAAAATTCTTTTTTTTCGGTTTTTCTTACTCATATAAAATACTTTCCTTTATTTTATTCAAAAAACAAGAAGGGTCTCCACTTTTCCCGGGCGTTTTCACCGGCAAATTTTCGCAATCTATGGATTCTGTTCGGTTTTTTGGGTTTTTTGCGCAAAGTCAAACCGGATTGACTGAGATCCAGATCTCCTTTTTTGTTATTACAGCGATGACAGGCTGTAACCAAATTCTCCCAGGTGTCTTTACCGCCTTTCACTTTGGGCACGATATGATCGATAGTTAATTGCCTGTGTTTGGCGCCACAATATTGGCAGGTGTGATTATCACGACGAAAGATATTCTTTTTATTTAATACAACCGAATCCTTGACCGGTGAGATGTACCGTTTGACGCGAATTACACTGGGAACCGGAAATTCATCAGTCACACTTCTCAGAACCCGGCTAAGATGTACAACCGCCTCAGCTTTCTCAAGAAAAATCAAGATAATAGCCCGGCGGACATTACATATATCCAACGGTTCATAGGCCTTGTTGAGGACCAAAACTTCCGATTTTAATATTTTTCCATTATTAGACATTGTTTTACATCTTATTTACAAGAATTCTATTGTAAAAATCATCCAGATTTTCATGCCTGGTGATCAGTTTTTCCTGCCCATCCAGAATACCGACCTCAGCAGTTCGCATGCGCATGTTGTAAGGCATGGACATTGCATTGGCATAGGCTCCTGCCTGTTTGAATATGAGGAGGTCTCCTTCATCCACAGGCGGTAATTTTCTATCTCTAGCAAAAATATCTGTGTTTTCACAGATCTGTCCGCATATATCGACCTTTTCACTTTTGGCCAGGTTTTCCTTGCCATCGATAACAATATCATGCTCAGCGCCATACAGAGCCGGGCGCAACAGAATATTGAATCCGGCATTGACACCTACATATTTTCTAAAACTTTCTTTGATCGAGGTGACTTTTGTAACTAAAAAACCAGAATCACCAATAATATATCGGCCAGGCTCAATAGCCAAATGAGGAGAGCCAAGATCATATTTATCGACTAATTCATCGAATTTCTCCAGACTTCGACGACCGGTTTCTTTAATATCCAGGCGCTTATTTTCTGCAAAATAGTTGATGCCAAAACCTCCCCCAATATCCATGAAATCAAATCTGATGTTAAGTTTGGACTTGATATAATGGGCTTTTTCAAGAAGCAACTCCACCACTTCAGGGAAATGATCTTCATCCAGAATTCCCGAGCCAAGAAAAGTGTGGATACCAAATTTTTCTATTCCAGCATTCTGCGCTTTTTTATAGGCTTTCAATACCTGTTCAACAGGTATTCCAAATTTGGCCTTCTCGCCTCCAGTAGTGATATGTTCATATTTTCCACTACCCTGGCCGGGATTAATGCGAAAACTAATGATTTCCGGCTTACCAATTTTCAAAAGTTTGTCCAGAGAACTACTATTGTCCAGATTAATTCTGACGCCCTGCTCATAAACTCGTGCCAGATCTTCATCGCTCTCAAAATTGCCTGTATAAAGAATCTTTTCAGGAGCGATACCTGCCTTTAGAGCGACCTCCACTTCTCCAGGACTGACAGCATCGATACCGATATTCTTTTTCCTGATCAGATCCAGCAGGACAGGATGGGAATTGGCCTTCATGGCATAAAAAATTTCGCAGCGTTTTTCATCAAAATGGAAAGCCTTTTTGATTTTCTCCAGTTTTTCTTTGACCCGGTTAAAATCATAAACATAAAAAGGCGTCCCATACTTTTCAGCCAGATCTGCTATTTTTATTCCCTGTATATTCATTCTTCTCTCAGTCAAACAATTCAGAACGGACTAATTTATCTTAATAATTAGCTTTGAACAAGAAAAAAATCAAAACTTTACCTATAGTTTTGCCCTTCAAAGGCATATTAAAGCCTGCCGTGCCATTTCAAGAACTATTTTTAGTGCTCATGATTCAACTATTTTACTCATCTATAAGAAAAATTGGGAAACATTTAGCACAATTATCCCAAAAAATCTTTCTGGATAATGGTCTAAAGCTTTCAAGTCCAATTGGATCAAAATCAAATATTGTCAAACAATTTTCCCCAGTCAATGAAAAATCCAGGAATGGCTACCTTACAATTTAATATAAATCCTGCCACCATTCTGGCTGGTCTTTTAGCCATTTGTCAAACCAGGCTACAATCGATTTTGTCCATTTTTCTCGTTTTTTATAATCCAGAACCCAATGGCCTTGATCTGCGCATCTCAGAAATTCCACATCTTTACCCAATATTTTCAGCGCAGTATAAAGTTGAATACTTTGTCCAGGTGGCACATTATGGTCATCAGTTCCATGAGTAAGCAGGAGTGGCGTAGTAATTTTTTCAGCGTCAAAATAGGCACTATTATTGATGAAAAAATCTGTATCCGCCCAGGGATATTTGGTAGCATTGGCTACAGCGCCGTATAAATATCCCCAGTAGCCTTCGCCCCAATATCCGGGAATCGAACTGATTCCTGCATGGGAAACTGCTGCGGAAAACATATCTGTTTTTGTGATCAATGCTTCAGTGGTAAATCCGCCATAAGAGGCACCAATGCATCCTAATCTATTTTTGTCCACGAAGGAATGAGCATCCAAAAATTTCTTCGTCCCGTTAATTATCTCATTGGGAACGATAGTGCCCCATTCATTGACATGTTTTGCAGAAAATTCCTGGCCAAAGCCTGTAGCACCACTGGGCTGCATAACATAGACGATGTAGCCATTCGCAGCCCAATAATTTTTGGGATAACGGCCGTCAAAATTTCTGGAAACCGGACTGGTTCCTCCATAATAATAGACAATGCAGGGATATTTTTTCTCTCGGTCAAATTCCGGTGGGTAATAAACCCGCCCCTCAATTTCCACACCATCTTCATTATTGAAAGTCCATCTTTTGACTCTGCTGAGTTCCACATTTTTATAATAATTTTTGACAGGATCAAGGAGCAGTTCATTTTTTCCACGCCAGCCAAATTTGAGTTTATTAATTTTTATTGGCGCATTGGCACTTGTTCCATAATAAATCCCATTGTTAGGGTTATTGGCAGCAAAATCAAAATTATTGATAGCTTCAATATCAGATTCAATACCAACATAAGTATTCTTTGAAACTTGATATTCGAATAGATTTACACGTGAGCGATCAAGAGCGAGAAAAATAATCTTATCCTCTTCGATCCATTCAGCCTTATTAATAGAAGGGGCAAAGTCCAAAGAAATAGGCTTGACTTTTGAATTCCGCAGATTATAAATATAAGCCTGAGCATCATATTCATTAGGAACAACATCCGCAGGCAATTTATTACCAGCACCACCAAACAAAGATGCGCCTCCTGTTATCAACAATTTGTCTCCCGTAGGTGCCCATTCTATTGAATTCAACCAGCGGCAGGTAAAGAGCGAATCAAGACTGAGATCCTTCAAATTCAGAATATAATATGTGTCCTTACTAAAGGGTCTTTGACTATAATCCTGTTGATGTCTGCTGAAAATCAAGCGACTGCCATCTGGACTAAGCGCATTTAATCGAGTGGACAATTTACCGGCTGTTAATCGCTGTTTTGCTCCTGTTTTAATATTGACACGATACAGATAATGATCAAATCGGTTGGAGGGCTGTCTATCTTCCAGGCCTTTGACTCTTCTGACTCCGATTTCTTCTTCAGGATGCTTGAACTTTACACTGTAGATTAAATTTTCTCCATTGCGAGTCCATTGATAGCTATCCAGGTCTTCAATATCCTTTAATATCCGATTAGTTTTCCCGGATTCAAGATCACATTTCCAGATTGTTGTCTTGCCATCCTTTTCGGTCGTGTAAGAAAATTGATGCCCTTCTGGAGCCCATTTAAAACTCTTAATATCCATTCCCCCACGGTAGGTTTGCATAATTGAGCCATCTGAATAGTTTCTTATTTCTATCCAATCTTCTGATTCGTCGGGAGAATGGACATGTCTTTTGTGAATAGCAAACAAATCTCCATCTGCTGACATGGAAACGCCATGAACCAGCGGAGTATAGAGCAGATGCTCTACATCCATATATTGGATTGGTGCAACGGAATTTTGAATCTTATCCTTATATTTTTTATCAATCATTAGTTGTGCTAACAGACTGGATTCCTGTTCAAAATTTGCAGGTCGGGCTACTTTTATAAATATCTTATGAGTGCCTTTTTCAAGTTTTACTTGAGCGCTTTTCTCAGACCCATTTTCACTGCTGTCTACAGTTGCTTTTGTAATTATGTTTTGATCATCGATCCAGACCTTGAAAGCGAGATTGGTTTTAATTTTAAGATCAGCTTTCAGCCAGCGTTTGGCTTGAATATAAGTAGAAAGGTAAGTAATCTCGACCCTATCAGAAGATTGGGAAGAGAGGTTTATTCCTTGATCTGATTCCGATTCTACTTTTGACCAGGTGGACTGTGTGCCGTCAACCCACTTAAAGGGGGCAGCGGATTTTGGTTGCATTTCTTTTATCTCAATGTGTTCAAATTCAAGGGCATTCTCTATTCCCCATTTTTGATCTCTCTGGTCAATTTCATTACTAAAGACCGGATGAGAGAGTGAAAGCGGTTCAGTTGTGAGCCAGCTTTTGAGATGGACCGATGTTTTAGCAAATAGCGATCCTACTAGAAACAATGTGATTAATATCACAAATTTTCTTTTACTCTTGAAAATATTTTCTAAAACCATACTTATTTCCTCCTTCTTACAGTTCTGGCTATATTAAAAAATATATTACCAAAAACCAAAACAATACAATAAAAAAATCCTTTGAGTTAATCCAAAAAAAATATTAAAATTGAGGGACATGAATAGTGTTTATTTATCAGTTTAGAATAATATGATTTACATAAGAGGAGGTAGACTGTTCAAATTTTTTAGATTGCTTGCGAACTTAAGACTAATTGGCAGAAAAATAAATATATAAATATCGTCCTGAAATAATTAACTTTAGATGCTCTTATTAGTCGCTATTTAATAAAATAAACGATCTATTTTAGAATCTTTTAGAATTGAACAAAATTATTTCTACCTTCTAAATAAATGCATTGATCATTCAGTTTTCTTATTTTACAAGACTTAAATAATTTAATTAACATGTTAAAGTCTTAATTACCAATAACTATTTAGTTCTTTTTCAATTTAAATAGTATTAAAAAATTAATTAGAGGATTTTTTATGAATAAAAATTGGATAGCGGGAAGTTTAGTAATTCTTTTATCTTTATTTGCTTTGCTTTCAGCTCAAATTTCAGAAAGTGATCTAACCCAATCAGGTAAAGAGGAACTAGCTAAGCGCGGCTTAACTTTAGAAGAGATTAAATCACGGGCTCGGCAGGCAGGCATTGATCTATCGAATCCTGAAGTTGCCCGCCAACAAGCCAAAGCTCGTGGTATTCCAGAATCTAAAATAAACGAATGGCTAAGATTATATAATGTTAATCAGACAGGTCAAACTCAAACTCCAAAAAAAATCACTCTATCTGAAACTGAAAAGAAAGCAGACAAAGATACAACTACACCGCCACCAAAACCAGCGCCAGAGAAAAAACAACCGGCTCCAACAAAAAAATCTCCAGCCTATTTTGGCTACAATCTGTTTAACAAAATACCGGCGGCTTTTAGCCCTTCAGAAATGGGTCCTGTTAATGAAGGCTACATAATCGGACCTGAAGATGTACTTAGATTAACACTCTGGGGAGCGACTGAATTTCAATATGAATTAAAGGTTGATAAAGAAGGCCGCATATTTGTGCCTAATGTTGGACAGTTTACAATTGCCAATATGAAATTAAAAACAGCCCGGGAGAGACTCAAAAAATGGCTTTCCAGAAAATATGGCGGTTTGACAAAATCTCCACCTACAATTTCTATGGACCTTACCTTAACCCGTTTAAGACCGATCAAAATTTTTGTCCTTGGTGAGGTTGATAATCCAGGCGGTTATACTGTTAGCAGTTATTCCACAGTATTCAATGCTCTATATAGTGTTGGCGGTCCAAGGACCAGTGGTAGTTTAAGAAATATCAAAGTTATTAGAAACGGATCAGTTATTGATACTGTCGATTTCTATGATTATTTGGTCAAAGGAAAAGGTCGCATTTCCGAAAAATTGCAGAATGACGATAAAATTTTTGTGCCTGTTAGAGGGAAAACTGTTAAGATTTCGGGAAAGGTCCATCGTCCAGCCATTTTTGAACTCAAACAGGGAGAAAGTTTAAACGATCTTCTTGAATTTTCTGGTGGCCTAACAGCAGAAGCCTATACAAAAAGAATTCAAATTAACAGAATCATACCCTTCGAATCCCGTAAAAGTCATGGTAAGTTAAGGAGAATCAGAGATTATAACTTTGAAGAGGTTCTTCAGGGTGAGAGATCAATTAGTCTGGAAAATGGAGACGAAGTAAAGGTTCTATCTATTAGTGATATCCTGGAAAATTATGTCACTATTAATGGGCCGGTCTATAGTCCAGGACGTTATGAACTTAATAAAACTGTTACGGATATACGTCAGCTAATCTATGAAGCAGATAGTCTCAAAGATGAAATTTATTGGGAGCGAGCAGAACTTTACCGGCTTCAAAAAGATAATACCAGAAAACTTATAAGAGTGAATCTTAGAAAAGTAATAAGTGGAGATCCCAAACATAATATCACTCTGAAACCACGTGATATAGTACGTGTTTTTTCTGTAAATGAAATTATTGATACTTATAATGTTTCAATTACAGGGCAGGTAAAAAATCCCGATACCTACAAACTACTTGATAGTATGCGAGTTAAGGATCTACTTTTTAAGGCAGGTGGTTTATGGGATGAAGAATATAGAGAACGGGTTTATATGAAAAGAGCTGATCTTATTCGCCGGCTACCCGATGGAATAAACGATACAACAATCACCTTTAACCTGAGAAAAGCAATTCAAGGAAATGACTTAGGTCGAGAATTGTTACAGCCCTATGATAAATTAGTTGTTTATCCAAAGCAAATTAACAAGATCACCAATAAGTTTATCCAAATTAAAGGGTTTGTCAAACAGCCTGACCGTTATAAATACTCCAGTAATATGACTCTTGAAGATGCTATAGTAAAAGCTAAGGGATTCAGAGAAGGCGCCTATCTTGAAGCAGTTGAAGTTTATCGACCGATCGATTATAAAGGGAGCTCAGATAAACCTGCTCACTATGAAAAAATAAATGTACCATTGCTAAAAGATGATCTTGAAAGTATTTCTTATTCTGTTGCTGATACCATGCAAGCTTTGCAAGAAGCAAGACAATTCCACCTTAAGCATCGCGATGTGATTCGAATTTACAAAGATCCTGATTTCGAAGCCGGAAAAACAGTTAGCATAACTGGCGAAGTATATTTTCCTGGTGAATATCTGCTGGTTAAAGATAATGAAAACCTTTATGACCTTGTTGAAAGAGCTGGCGGAATCAGAAGAAATGCCTATCTTGGCGGGGCTCAATTTTTAAGAAATAATCGCAGAGTATTAATTGATTTTGAAGAAATGCTTGAAAACAATACTGATGATGATAATATCACTCTGTTTCCTGGTGATAGTATTATTGTACCTAAAAAACCAAACACCGTTCAGGTCGCTGGAAATGTTGGTGTTGGTGGCTATGTAAAATACCAGAAAAATAAACGTCTATTCTATTACATAAATAATACTGGTGGAATAAAGGATAGTACTGAAAATATCTATCTAACCTATCCAACAGGTCGCACTGAAAAGATCAATAAATTTCTGGGTAAATATATGCAAAACCCAAAAGTTGAAGATGGTTCTAGAATATTGGTAACCAAAAAACCGAGGCCAAAAGACAAGGAGCCCTTCGACATTAACAAAGTTGTCACTCAGACTATGGCTCTTGTAACTAATGCTCTCACAATCTTAGTTCTTGCTAACCGATTATAATAGAGATATAAATGGAAAAAGAAATTAATCAATTTCAACAGCAACCAGGTTATCTGGAATATGAAGAGGAAGAGATCAACCTGCTAGACTATGCTGAGATAATTTTCTCCAACCTAAAATTCATCAGCATAGTTACAGTCGTTTTCCTTGTTTTAGGGGTGGTCTATGCCTTATTAAAGTCCCCTACTTATAGTTCTACTGCTCTTGTTGTCAGAGAAATTCCCTCTGAAAGCAAAATGTCTGGTGCCCCTCTTTCTGCCTTAAGAAGTTTTGGTATAAATTTAGGTGGTGGTAGTACTGGTTTAACTCCGGAAACAATGCCAGAAATTTTAAAAAGCAGGGAAGTTCGTCTGGCTGTAGCCAATGCCGAGTACTATTTCAAAGATGTTGATTCTACAATGACTTATCTTGATTATATTGAATATGATCAAGGATTCGACATAATTGGAGCGGTAAAAAAATATACAATTGGGTTACCGGGAACTATTTTATCATTGTTTAAAACGGATAGTCTGGTAATTGAGGGAGGCGGTCCTGAGGTTCGTATTTTAAGTGAAGCAGAAGTTGGAGCTCTGGAAAGTTTATCCGGTGTACTTAATGTTTCCGTAGATAGAGAATCAGGAGTCATGACTATTAAAGTGGAAACTGATGACCCAGTATTTTCTACTCGCATTTGTCAGGAATTCATCCAAAATCTGCGAGAGCAAGTCAGAGAAATTTATACAGAAAAAGCGCGGCAGAATTTAAAATTTATTGAAGAGCGGTTCCTGGAAGTTCAGAAAGAATTGAGAGTAGCTGAAAACAATCTTGCAAATTTTCTTGACAGTAATGAAAATCCCCAGGAAGCAAAGCTACAAACTCAGATTGATAGATTGCGTCGGAAAGTGACTTTTAAAACACAGTTGTATCAGGAATTACAAAACCAGAAAACTCAGGCTGAAATAAATTTACAAAAAAAGGAACCTGTAATTACAATTATAGAGGAGCCTTTGCCATCTTCCAAGAAAGCCGGGCCTAATAGAAAATTAATCGTAATAATGTTCTTTTTTCTTGGCGGTGGATTCTCAGTTGGTTATGTATTTGTTAGAGAATATTTTTCCAATCTAAACGAAGAAGAAGAGGCTTCAGAACAGCTTGATAATATTAAAAGTGAATGGAAAAACTTTTTAAATAGTATAATAGACCTATTTAAACGAAACAAAAATAAAAGCCAATAAGAGAAGTTTAATCTGACGGATCGTAAGGCTGAGCAACTATCATATTTTCGTATTTAAATCTTACCTTACCGGGCGGTAATTTTTTACTGGTCCATACATATTTTTTCTTTGTATAAACCACCGGAACAGCTCGGGCATTTTTGCCTTTGCTGAAATGGGCAGCAATTCCAGCCGCTCTTCTGAGAACAGGCTCTGGCAGGCTTTCCTTTTTCTCAGGATTTCGCACAATAACATGGGAACCGGTCATCTTTTGAGCATGCAGCCAGAAATCATTTTTATTGGCCACATGGAAAGTTAATTCATCATTTTTTTGAGCACTTTTTCCAACCAAAATTTCCCAGTTTCGAAAGGTGAAATATTTGTAGGGTTTACCGGCTTTTTCCTGCCTGCTCACGGTTGTCAAATATCTTTCTGGTATGGTTTTATGAATCGTTTTTAACTGATCGCGATCCTCAACCTCATCAAGCTGAGTCAAATATTTTTTCACTTTCTGTAATGTTTGCTTGTTGCCCCTGTACTCCTTTTGCAATTCTTGCTTCGAAGAATCGATAGTTTTTGATTTTTTGTATAATTCATCAGCATTTCCCGCTATTGTCAATTTAAGATCAAGATCAATCTTTAATTGTTCGGAAGGATTATGGACATTGGGAAGAGTCACAGAATTCATATGATCATCCATCTGATATTTATTGGCAAGCAGCGTATCAGCTTTTTTACGATAATCATGGGCTGTGGGAAAATTTTTCAGACTTTTTCCCTGTTTGCTGATTTTTCTTTCTAGCAAATTTTGATACTTTTCCAGTTTTGACCTTAGATTCTGTTTACGCTGATCAAAATTATACCAACCAAAATAATAGCGTACGTATTGTTCGGTAAATTTGATGATATTGTCAAATTGAACTGAAGGTGCCTTTTTATTTTTTAATTCACAAAAAGAAAACAGGGGTGGTTCAAGATCATAAATTCTATAATTCCGATTAGAAATTTCATTCAGAACTGATCGAGCGGCGGAATAAAAATGTTCCAGTTCTCTATTATCCAAATTTGATATAAATTGCTGACTATCGATATCAGCCCGGAAACAAATTTCATTAATCAACTCTTCCTGGTAGATAGAAAAAGGGAATTTGCTTTTTATCAAATTCGATATTCTCTTTTGAAGATTATTGCTGATAATATTCTGAAATTTTTCTTCTGGTAATTCTATTTTTTGCTGATCAGTGAACTGGGAATAGTCAGGGATAATTTTACGACCTTTATCTACAAAACGGCTCTCATATTGAAAATTTTCATCAAGTAAATAGACATTCCCATTCGGCCCAAATATCTGGAACAAAAGATATTGGCCTGATGATAATTCAAAAAGCATAAAGCGGTCATTGCTATGCCATTTGACTTTTTCCAGGCGCAAGCCTTCAATTCCACTAAAAACATCAACTTTTTGATTGGGTTTAGGACGATTTTGTTCGAGAGTGAAAAGCGGAAGCGGTGCTTTTGTGGAGAACCGAAAGCTACGATACCGGGAATTTTCCAAAAAAGGTATATCGAGTTCCTTCTTTTTGTAAGTAAAAGGCTTCTCAAACACAATTCCCTGCAAATTGGAATCAAAATATTCAGCCAAAAATCTGATATGGAACCAACTATTGAACATTTTTCAACCTTTTTATCTAAAGAAATACAAATCGGCAAATAAAAACAGCCGCCAGCAGACCAACAATATCGCCAATTAATCCGGCAATAACTGCATGTCGGGATTTGCTAATGCCTATGGAACCAAAATAAACGGCTAGCACATAAAAAGTGGTTTCTGTTGAGCCAAACATTGTTGAGGCAATTCTGCCAATCAGAGAATCAGCACCAAAATGATTGATAAGATCGGTAACAATTCCCAGAGTGCCACTTCCTGATAAAGGCCGCATCAAAGCAGCTGGTAAAACTTCAGCAGGCATGCCAATTAAATTGGTAACAGGTGAAAGTAGCGAGACCAGATAATCCATAGCACCAGAGGCTCGAAACATCCCAATAGCCACCAGCATAGCCACTAAATAGGGAATTATCTTGACTGCTGTTTCAAAGCCCTCTTTGGCACCTTCTGTAAAGACTTCATATACTTTGAGTTTTTTAATAACGCCAATAACCGGTACAGCCAATAATACCACAGGAATAGCATACATAGAGACTGCTTTCATAATTGTCAGAAAAAGAGGATCTCCTGAACTACTGGCTGTTGAGGCTACTGCCTGAGCTGTATCTGCTACAGTTGCAAGTGTATCAGTCATCGTCTTCCTCCTTTTCTGCAATTGCTAATTCAGGATCGCTTTTTTTAATGGCCGGAACTTTTTGTAACATTTTTGCGGCAAATACTGCTGTCACACAGGCACAGGTTGAGGCGAAAATGCTAGTGCTAATAATTTCAAAAGGATTAGCCGCTCCCAATTCTGTACGAATTCCAATAATAGTCATCGGAATAAAAGTAATGCTGGCAGTGTTTATAGCTAGAAAGGTAACCATCGCATTTGTCGCAGTATCATCCGATGGATTCAACTCCTGAAGTTCCTTCATTGCTTTGAGTCCCAGCGGAGTAGCTGCATTACCTAGACCAAGCCAATTAGCTGAAACATTCATCAGCATTGAACCAATGGCTGAATGCCCTTCCGGAATATTGGGAAATAGTAAGCGGGAAACTGGCCGCATGGCTCGAGACAACATTTTAATCAAACCACTTTTTTTGGCTATATTCATGATTCCCAGCCAAAGAGCCATAATTCCTATCAAGCCAATTGCAATCTCCACAGCAGTACCGGCACTCTCCACAGCTGCATTGGTTACAGCCTTGAGATTGCCCGTAAAAGCCCCCACTATCACAGAGATCACCATCAGTCCAAACCAGATGTAATTAATCATTTTGACCTCATTTTTTTAATTAGTTGCTTTATCAATTTTTTGTAATATTACTTCATAAAAAGCAGAATCTATATTAGGGTCTGAATTGAAGTATTCTACTTGATCATCAGCCCAATTGCTATCAAATAATAAACCCAATTTGTTGAGACGGTTTTTTAAATGGCGCACAGTCCCCTGATTACCATCAATAATTTTTACATCATTATCAACAAGCTCTGCAATTATTTTTTTATAAAAAACAAAATGAGTGCATCCCAATACAATAGCTTCAATTTCATTAAAATTAAAGCTTGCCAGGTATTTTTCAACTATATTCTGCGCCATATTTTTGGTGATATTGCCACTTTCAATTAAAGTTACCATTTGAGGCGCAGCTACTTTTATCAACTTATCACCGAGTTTGAGTCCTTTTACAAGATTTTTTAGTTTATCTTCCTTCAATGTCATTCCAGTAGCCAGTAATAATATTTTGCCTTTTCTTTTTGTATAATTAGCCGCTGGTTTAACAGCTGGCTCCATACCGATTACAGGAATATCATATTTCTGGCGCAATTCTTTTACAGCCACACTGGTGGCAGTATTGCAGGCTAAGACGAGCGCTTTTATACCTTTATCAAGCAAAAAATTAGCGCCTTGAAAAGTCAAACTACGAACCTCTTGAGCAGATTTTGTACCGTAGGGCGCATTTAGAGAATCGCCAAAATAGATATATTTTTCATCAGGTAAAATGGTCAAAGCCTCTCTGAGAACACTTAAGCCACCAAATCCTGAATCAAAAAATCCTATTGCTAATTCTTTTTTGCTCACTATTCCCCATTTTTCATTCTTTAATAAATTTAATATTAAACAAGAATAAATCATAAAGCTGAATTGTAACCTGGCAAATTTAAATATATCTAAAACTATCGTTCTTTTAAATAAAGAAAGTAATAGCTTTAAATTGGCATTGAATATTAATTTTGTGTTAATTTTCTCGATATTTTTGTTTTTTACTTGACAAATTTAGAAAGTATAAATAAAATTGCCGGCTATCATTGAAAATGTGATGTTTGGCACAGATAATAAAACCCAATTATAATAAATTTAATTCGAAGTTTACAATCATTAAAAAAAGGTTTATATTAAACTAAATCATGAAGAAAATAAATAAAATAGCCATCTCAATAATAAGCATCCTGTTGTTTATCGGAGTCCTCATTTTTCCGATAAATATGAAGGAGACAAAACCTGAGCCACCCAAATTAGTTCAGGAAAATCAATTCTTTAGTCCCTTGAAAGAATATCTAGTCAGTGAGGGAATTTCTAGCGGATTTCTAGATACTCTCTTCAGTGACACTCGCATTGAATATTATCCTGGAATTCTATATGATAAACAGAGGCTGCCTCATTATCAGTCCGGTATAGAGGCCAGCCAACCTGAAACCCAATTTCACAAATACAATCTCCACCACTTCATTGATCAATATTCTGAATATTTTGACAAAGCCTGGGAAAAATATAAGGTTGACACTGAATCAATTAGTGCAGTGCTCTATGTAGAAACAAAATTTGGCCGCTGGTTAGGAAAACATTCTACACTCAATGTCTTGATCTCCATGGCCATGGCTGATCAGGAATTTGCCCTGGAAAATCTCAAACATTATGTAGAGCAGGAATACCATTACATGAATCACAAAAAACGGGAATACATAAAGGAATATTATTTAAATTATGCCCGCAGAAAAGCGAATCGGGCTAAAAAAGAATTAGCTATTCTTCTGGAGCTCGACCGGCAGAGTAGCATAAACATACGCAGCCTGACTGGATCTTATGCTGGCGCTTTTGGTTATCCACAATTTTTACCTTCTAGTTATAAGAAATATGCTGTCGATGGTGATAATAACGGCCGCATAGACCTTTTTACATTTCCTGATGCGATCATGAGCGTTGGTAATTTTCTATCAAATCACGGTTGGTCACCCCACTTATATGCACAGAAAAAAGCCCTGCGACGCTACAATAATAGCCAGCGCTATGTTGCCGATGTCTTGAATACTGCCCGTTATTTTGACCGGCAGCGCAATTAATCATCCATTTTTTCGGCCATTCCCTTTAATAAAGCAGATGCCAAAAGTAATCGAATTGCACCATAGCAGAGTGGTGCCGGCATTATTTTATAGATCATTTTTGTTAATGTTCTAAATGGTTTGCTCTTCACAATTTGTCCAATTAATCGCAAGAAAAATGGACCTTTTAAATATTTATAATAGTATAATTTTCCCATTTCTGGATATTTATTTATGAGATAGGGAACATTTTCTCGCCCATAAATTTCGTATAGATCAAGGGCTTTATCTAGAGTGCGGTAATGGTGATGATAGCCTTTAAGTTGAGGACAAAAATAAAGGCCCTCTGGAAAATTACGAGCCATTCGAAGAGCATATTCTGTATCCTCACCACCATATTCTTTAATATTGGTATCGAAAAGTCCGGTTTCTCGAACGGCCTCTGCCCTTACAGCAGTAATGTTGTAAAGGAAATGCTGATAAGGTACCGGCTGGCACTCTTTCAAATGGCGAGCGCCCCGGCGGGCTTCATAAAGATACTTCTGAAATTTATCATATTTTATACCTTCGGCCGGAAGCGTTTTACCAACAACCCCTTGAATTTCAGAATGCTTAAATATTTCCAGAGTTCTATCTAAAAAATCGATAGCAGGTGCTATATCAGAATCAAGAAAAATATAGATTTCACCCTGAGCTACCTGGATGGCAGAATTTCTAGCTGCAGCCAATCCTCGGTTATTTTTATGCTTAACTATCTGAATTATTTCCGAATACTCACTCTTTAAATCCTCTATTTTCTGAAGTGAATCATCATTTGAACAATCATCCACCAAAATTATCTCAAGTTTTTTATTTTCATAATTTTGTTGAAGAACGGATTCAACGACTGTGACAATATATTCGGAACTATTATAAACAGGTAGCAAAAATGATATTTTGGGATTTATTCTCATATCGAGCTCATTTATTGATTATTGTGATTCCTCCTGTCAATTTATAAAAAATTGAGCTTTGATTGGATAATTTTTCTGATTACTCAGGGTAATTTTCCAAAATGTAAAAAGAAAAATCGATTTTTATAAATTGCAAAAATTGTTTAACTTAAATTACTTATTCTCATTCAGCACTAAATTGAATGAGAATCAAATCTGAAGATCATTTACTAATTATTCAGGATTTTTAAAATTTCATGAAAGAAAACACATTACAGCAGAAGTTGGATAATTCTTCAGACAATGCCTTTATTTGCTACAATACTGAACATATTCTAACTGCTTTACTACTGAGCTACACTTTTCCCGGTGTTCACTACCTTTATATCTGCAATCGATTTTCAAGTTATAAAGATCTCACTTTCCGGATAAATGAGATCTTCCCTTCTATCAAGCGAGCTTTTGCTATTGATGATAATAGATTAAAAAAAGAATACAATTCGATTACCCCCTTAAAAAAAATAATACAGTTACTATTCTACAAAGAGCACTTAAACAAAATATTTGAGTCAGGGGATTTTGTTGAGCATCTTAAATTTAGTGATATTTTCCTTTTTCATGACGGTCAGTTTTTTTCCCAGTATATTGTTACCCATTTTGATAATCTTAATATGATCGAGGAAGGCATTGGCAATTATGCCAAAGTAAAGTTCAATTTTGCCAGTATTTTCAAAAAACTGCACGGAATTTATCCTCCTTATGGGCGCAATCCCCACATCAAGAATATTTTTGTTCGAGAGCCTGACCGGCTTCCCGCTGACATCAGAGAGAAGGGGCGTAAATTTGATAAAACCGACTATTGTCAAAATGTACCGGATGAATTAGCGGAATTATTGATAGATATTTTCATGGATGGAAATACTTTGCCAGCAATTTCAAAGAATTCTGTTCTGTTAATTACCCAGCCTTTTTCGGAAGACTTTGTCATTAGTGAAAGTAAAAAAATGGCATTGTATGAAGAAATTGTAGATACCCTCGCAAAGGATTATGAAGTTTTTATAAAGCCCCACCCACGAGAAGAAACAGACTATTCTTTTCTCGCTTCAAAAGTAGGCCGGATTTTTGACAATACCTTTCCTCTTGAAATAATAAATTTTATGGATAAGGTCCATTTTGAAAAAGCCGTTACTTTGAGTTCTTCCGCAATTGATCGGCTAAAGCCTGGAATAGAAGCCATTCAACTAGGTGACATTTTAGAAGATGAACCCCATTATTTTGAGACGATTAGAAAAAATTTAAAACGCATCAGAGAATAACCTGATTCCAATTTAATAAAATACTTAAAATTGAATAAATATCAGAAAGGCTATGGGAGAATATTTTTCATTTCCCATAGCCTTTTTTTTAATTATTGCAAGTCCGAATCAGTCAATTCCATGGTAATTTTTGCGCCCCCCATAGATGGTGGTAATTGTTGAATTGACTTTACCAGAAGATGGGGCTCCGCAACAGTAATATAAAGGGTCTGTTTGTTCTGGTCATTATCTACTGCACTCAATTCCAGTTTATAGACTTGAAAATTACCTGCCGGTACTTCTATACTTTCCTGACCAACAGCTTTCATAAGATAGGGCTCAACCTTCTGCTTCATCAAATTGAGTGAGCCAAATTGAGCCTCGAAATCAGAACCAATATTCATAGCCATCGCAATAATATCAGGATTAGCAAGTACTTTTTGGTCAGGCTTAATGTTGATATCACTGGTTCGAGGCCCCATTTGCATTTTGCCAGTGATCTTTTTATCAGAATAATTGACTTCGATCTTCGTTTGTCCTTGATTTATTATCCGTTTTACAGGAGTACAATCCTTTTGACTAAAATAGGAAGTATCTGTAGAAGTTCCTCGTGCTGAACTTGTCTCATTGATCAAAGCCCAGGTTTTCTGGCCCTTTAAAGTGCTACTCTGAAGTTTTCTTGTTAATTCAATATTCATAGCCTGACCACGGCTTTCCACTTTTTGATCATAACTGGCTGAAAATGATTGCATTTTTTGTGCATCAATATCAGGAAAATCAGCCTGAGATTCACCTTTTATAAAAGATGTGTCCGGCATTTCCACAGAATCAATATTAACTTTGAGTTCATCCCACCTTTTTTGGATCTTTTCGCTGGTCTCTTCCTGATAGCGACCACCTAGATGATGGGAGAAAAACTTTTCCATAGCAGCAGCAACTACCAGTCGATTATCAAGTTGCCTAAATCCATGGCCTTCATTTGGTGCTACCAGATAAGCCACATCCAGACCTTTTTCTCGCGCAGCCACTACGATCTGATCAGACTCTTGTTTTTTAACGCGAGGATCATTGGCACCCTGAATAACAAGTAAAGGATCGTCAATATTATCAACAGAGAAAAGCGGTGACTGCTTTTTGAGGTGCTTTTTCCCTTCTTCTGTATTGGGATTTCCTACTCGTTTGTAGAACATTTTTTTGATCGGTTCCCAATAAGGAGGTAAGGAATTTAGCAGAGTTAACAAATTTGATGGGCCTACATAAGAGACACCGGCCGTGTACAATTCCGGCGTAAAAGTCAAACCGGCTAACGTTGCATAACCGCCATAGGATCCGCCAAATATAGCAACTTTATCAGGATCAGCATACCCTTTATCTATGAGATATTTTACACCATCTGAGATATCGTCTTGCATAGCGCCTGTTCCCCATTCCTTATTACCGGCATTGAGGAAATCCTTACCAAATCCTGAAGAGCCTCTGAAATTAGGCTGCATAACCGCATATCCCCGGTTGGCAAGAAACTGAGCGTAGGGATTGTAGCCCCAATTATCACGAGCCCAGGGGCCGCCGTGAATCAACATTATTACAGGCAAATTTTCATGCCTGACTCCCCTTGGTAATGTCAGGTAAGCAGGAATTTCTCTACCATCACGGGCTTCATATCGTAGGGCTTTCATATTTGCCAGGTGCTTACTTTTTAATTTTGGCCGGGACTTGTATAGCAACTGAGTGGCTTTTTTCTTTCGATCATACAAATACACAGAACCAGGATCTATATCTCGAGAAACTCCAACAAGAAAATATCTCATATCATCAGAGGAAGATTGTATTGATATTTCTCCATCAGGTAATTCCTTTTCAAAAAACTCCAGGTCCTTTTCAATTTCTTCATCTTTGGGATAAATCCGCTTCCGATCACCAACATAGATTGTAGCGACCAATTCATCAGTTCTGTCGTCGAAGAGAGCACCACCAAAATCGACCTCTTTTTCCGGATCAAATTCCACCAATTCAGTTTCGCCGGTCTTAGGATCCATCAAAGTCAAGCGGGTTAGATCAACATCTTCTCCTTTGTTGGTGACGAAATAGACCTTTTCACCATTTTTGTGAAATCGATAAGCATAGGCTGTTTCTTCGAATCCACATTCATAGATCTTTTCAAATTCACCCTGATTGTAGCGCAATATTTCTGTACCGCCGTCTTCAGTTTCCCTGGAAGCCAAACGAAGATTGCCTTTCAAATCAAAGGTGTATCCGGACAATGTTTGGGTATTTTTAAAGATCTGTTCTCTTTCACCACTTGAAATACTTACCTGATAAACATCATGATAAGAAGGGTCGCGGTCATTGAGTCCGACTAAAATCCTATCAGGCGTATTTTCCGGTACAGAATAGATATAGGCTCTGACCCCTTCCAAAGGTGTCAAATCCTTAGCAGGAGGGACGCCACTTTCTTCTTGAGCTTTCGCTTTTGGGTCAACGGCGTAAACATGGAAATTTTCATTGCCACCTTTATCCTGAACATACAAGATATAGCGGCTATCCTGGCTCCAGAAATATCCTGATACCGGTCGATCATCAGCAGTGACAGGTTTGGCTTTTTCAAAGGGTTCACCCCGTTTTTTTACATAAATATTGCGGACACCTTTATAGGGTTTCAAAAAGGAGATATATTCCCCATCAGGAGAAATTTGGGCTCCTGAAATTTTTGGATCACCAAAGAAAAGATCCCGCTGAATTAAGGGCGGTAGTTCATCCAGGTAATCCAGTGAATTACCCAGAACTGCGCCTGATGCTAAAGTTATCAGCACAAGGCTCAAAATAATACTATTACAACTCAAAAATTTGATCATAAATTTACTCCTTTAATCTTATTTTGTCCTGAATAAAAATTGATTTCAGGATAGATTACAAAAAATTATTCCAGCATCTTACTTCCATAGATCGACAAAGTGATAATCAGCAACAACGCCAAAATATTACCAAGAATTGCAGATGGGTAAGCATTAAAAATGATTTGCTTGACAATACCAAGAATTACCGTTCCACCAATAACAAGAGGAACTAGCGCCAGATGATGACGGATTAAATAAATATGAAGAATCAAATAAATTAATCCAGTCGCCAGTCCAGAGACAACCCAGTAATTAATAGTTTGCAAGGAAAGCCCATTTAAAATAAACACAACTGCAATGAGAATTATCCCAAACAGAGATTTCCTTTTTGACCAGTTTTGTGTAAATCGGCTAATAGCGGTAAAAAGCAAGAGAAAAATTGTCGTTTGAGCAACAAATCCTTGAATTGGACTTAATCCGGCTGCTAAGAAAGGAAGCCAGTTATCAAGAGCAGAAAATTCTGCCCAGATGGGCATAATCTCAGACGTCAAAAAGGTTCGTATCAAAGTTACAAACCCAGCAACAATAAATCCAGCTGACAGACCTGAAACTACTTTTGTAAAGTCAAGTGTAGCCTTTTGTCGGAGTTTCCAGGTTATAATAAAACTGAAAATCATGGCAATGGCTGCTGCCAACAGCAAAATACCGATCAGAGGAAAGGCAATTGACGTGAAGACCTGGCTGCTGAAGGGCTGGGCTGTATTGAAACTCGCTGTCATCGAAGGAAAAGAATTAACAAATTGGATCAATCCAAGCACAAATAAAAATATCATAATTACCAAAAATGGTTTCACTGCAAAACTTTTCCGACTCCATCGAATAATTGCAGCCACCAGAGCAACCGCCATTAACAAAAACAGGCCTATGCCACAGATGACAGCAATAATTCTCCGTGTTGTTTCTTTGCTGCGTTGCGACCTCTCCCATTCTTCAGGGATATGAATTTTTCGATAGCTATCAACAACTTCACTGCCTGCAATATTAATCACAATGCGAGGTTGTCCGGAGGAAAGCTGATAATTAAGAGTGTCGGCATATTTAAATTCCCAATCCTTACGGGCAGGCAGATCCGCTGGTTTGGCAGCGACCTCCTCTAAACTTTCCGGTTCTAGATCATATTTATTCTTAATAACCCTATGGGCTATAGCCCGGGCAGAGTCCAGTTCTAGCCGGGCACCAGGATAGGATTCCGGCAGTTTGTGCTCAATATTTATAACTTTTCCATTTTTAATATAAAGCCGGTACTCTTCAGCCCTTCTGGCAACATCGCCTTCAAATTGGGCAAAGCGAACCTGCCAGACCGGAGTGGAGAGATATTCTCCCAGAAGTTTTTTGTATAATTGTTCACCCTCTTCCTGCCAGATAAAACGATCATCCTGACCAAGCGGTGTTTGAAGAGAAGTCAAGACGCGAATTGTATCATTTAGTTCTACACCCTTTTTTGATAAAGCTTTTTGGGCAATTTGTTGGGCTTGAGAGCGGGTTGTTTTTATCTTAGGCGCCTGATTATTGAAGTTGGCTGTCAGGATCCACGCAACGAGGCCGACAATTCCAGCAATAATGACATATCGGTAACGTTTATGGCTAATGGCTTCTGACTCAGGTTCTTGTGCTTCTTCTACTTGCGTTTCTTCAATTTCACTTTCTTCAACAGAAGGCTGCCAGGCTGCATTGTATGCTGAATCCGGAATGGAACGAAATTCACCAACTTGCAATCTTCTCCACAGAACAATTAAAAGGGGAAAGAAAGCCAATATAATCACAATAATGCGATCAATCCAGATACCAGAAGAACTTGCAGCAAATAAGGGCATAGACATGAATACTACATCATAAGCATAATGCAGGATAATTGCAGGTAAAAGTCCCAATTTTAGATAAATTAATCCAAAAGCAAAGGATGGAATTATCAATTCTACAACCCGAGCATAAGCTGGCTGCATAGGATAGGAAGCGTGAGCCGCGCCAAAGACCAGAGCCTGAACTACAAAAGCAGCCCCGATCCATATCTTTTTTCGGCCGAACCGTTCTCCTAGTAGAGCAGCACCAGCAATTGGAACAGCCCGAAAGAGACATTCTTCCCAGAATCCGGCATGGAGTGAATTGGCAATAGACGAAAGCCAGGGAAAATAGGTGGCCAGAATATTGGGTTCAAATAAAGATTCCGATGGCACCCACCAGCCCAGAACATTGGTGGCAAAGAAGTACAAAGCAATATCAAAAGCCAGAAAAATTCCTACAGCCAAAAAGCCACCTATTGTCTGTCCTAAAATTCCTCTTGTGCTGGCTACATCCTTTGACCAGACCTTCCATAATTGGACATGTTCAGGGAAAGCCTTGCGAGTCAAACTTTCTGCCGCCATAAAAGAGGCACTCAGTAATAACCATTCTCCTATAAAAAGAATGATCAGCTGTACAATTTGTTGAATAACAAAACTTTGAGCAGCCAATGCTGTATCATAATTCATCCAGGCCAGAGGCCACTGGTTGATCTGGGCGAACACCTGTAAAAGGGCTACTATTGCTCCCCATATCAGAGCTTTGCGCCATAAAACCCAGTTGTCCTTCATAAGTAGAAACAGACCGACAATGCAGCCACCAATAATATATAAAACGGCCATAGCCACCATAGCAATCGTGGCTAGTGTTTGATTGGTAGAGCGCATTTCCGTATAACGGCGGGAAAAAGCCTCGGGGACTTTGACAAAATGGGTTAATTCAGTGAGCCTCGCGCCGCTAACTCTGAGGCGGAGGCGGTATTTTCCCTGTCCCAGATCAGCATTTTCTCTTTCATATACAAAAGTATAATCCAGACGACCTTCTGGTTTGAGTTCATGGGATTTTTCGACCAGCTTAAATTTCTTGAGGTCAACTTCCCAATTATTTTCAGCAGCATTCCTGGCGATCGTCAGGGCAGAATCAAGGCTTAAGCTGTCGCCAGGTTGATCTTCTGGAATTTTTTCTCGAAATCCATAAGCCTGGCCAGCAGGTGTAAATCTTACTAAAGTTTCATTGGTTTTGCCCGGTTTATAAAGACGAATTTTCCATTGATAAGGGGAGTATAATTTGCTATCGAGAAGTTGACGAAAGCCGGAAGAACCGCCCTGTTCTAGTTCTACAAAATTCTTGACCTCGCGATCTAGCAGAAAAGCGGCCGCCTTTTTAGAATTATCCGGCCCCCATCCATATTTATGGGCAAGGTCTTCTGCTTTTTGTAATGCATTAGATCGGTCCATCTCAAGGTCTAGGCTGACAATAGGATAGGCTTTGGAGAAATAATTTAATCCGAAGAATATACTGCCAATAAAAAGAATAATAAAAACCACCCAAAAAAGCGGTTTTCTTGTCATAATCGGCCTCCCTCCCAGAAAATTATTACTTTAGTAGCTGAAATTTATTTTGTTAGAGGCTCAATTCAAAATTGTTATTTGTAAATAATCTATGAATTTTCTGTAAAATAATTATAATCTGCATCATTCTGATTGGATGGAAGGATGACTGGGATGATTGAATGAATGGATGAGGAGATGTGGATGTTTGGAAGAATATTTTATGAGTGGATGATTGAATGGGGAAAGATTGAAATTGAATAAGTTCGGTCATAGTCCTAAATTTTATTTTTATGCTCCTAATTCTGAAAGTACCTCAATCGAACTACGAACGTGGTTCAATGTTATTAACTTCGGGTGAAGCCCGGAGGATATGATCCTCTACTCTACTTATTGTTTTTGCTTTTGCAAAGCACAAGCAAAGAAGAGAGAGTGAGGGCATATTACCTCTACTACCGATTCCATCGGCAGTTATTAATATTATACTCTTTCAAAGTTCATAATAAGACATTTATTTTAAAGTGTTTATATTTACCGCAACAAATAATCGTTGAAATTACTCTTCTTTTTTATATTCTATTTCACTAGAATCGATAACCTATGGACAATAATTTCGGATTACTGAGTCCATTATCCATCATGATAATGGCGTAGTCAATAGTGAATTGCTTGTAATTGAGCCCCAGGCCAGCTGATTTTTTGGCTACATCACCAAAATGTTCATATCCGCCTCGGATAAAGAAGGTGTTATAAAGAGTGGCTTCACCGCCAAATTGGGCGCCTGTTTCCTTGGCCACAAGATCGGTTTTTAGGTTGAAACCAAGAGCCACGGAGAGAGGTCCACCATTTAAAATTTCAGGCCGCATAATGCCGACCATAAAAGTACGAGGCAATCGGGTACTGCTTTGATCAAGATCCTGCATTTTACCAATGTTCAACAATTGCAAAGAAATATCCAGATCAGCAGGTGATCGCCAGATCATGCCAATATCGGCTGCCATACCGTTTGCCGATTGATTATAGGCATATTCATATAAATATTTGACAGTAGCACCCAATTGAATAGAACTGACTATCTCTTTGTTATAGGTCAAATTTCCGGAAAAATATTGCCCTTCAATTTCCTGCAAAGGTTGATCAGTTGGTGTTGTACGTACCTCAATGCCGGGAATTCTGACCAGATTTCCGCCAATAGCAAATTTTCCATATTTTGTTGGAAAGGAAATAGCCAGGACTTCAGATCTAACATCTGCGAACCACATGTTATGGGAAAAAGCGATTCTGGAATTTTTATCCGATATTCCCAACGGACTTCGGAAAATTGAAGCTGGAGAACCTTTACTGCTGGCAAATACATTCATCACTCCACCACAACCAGCCGAAGGGGGCAAATTGAGAAAAGCTAAGCCTGATTCACCACTTCCTGAAAAAAGCGGTACCGTTAGAAGAGTTAGAGCTAAAAAAAGTATTTTTATTTTTTTCATCTATATCCTCGTTTCATCAAATTACACTCAGAAAATTATCCAATATTATCTGGATTTAAAATCTTAATTTTATAAAAAGCATTATTAGAACAAAAATTTCCAGGAAAACAGATGGGTATTCCCCTGGCCAACACTATCAAAAATCAGAGAATAATTCATCTCCGTATCAATCTTATTAAAAAGGTCATATTTTAAGCCTCCACCGAAAGTAGGCTGAGAATTATTCAAGCCTGCGCGCAAGGCGGCAACATTTTTATACTTATATTCAATACCGGAATGGTAGCGAAAAATATCTTTATTCGAGTATTCCAGATCTGTAGTCACCAGTAAATTCTGGTATTGCCAGGCCACACCAATCAGACCTTTAAGCGGAAAAGATTCCTTGTAAGTCTGACCTTCATTATCGCCAAAAACTTCTGAAGTTTGCCAGGTGTAGCCGGAATTAATATCTCGAACCTGAGCACCAAGAGTTAAGTGATCGGAAAGCCTTAGTAGCATACCAATATCAATTCCAACGCCTTCAGCCAAAACATCGAGCATTTCATTCCTGAGCATTTTAATACTGACACCTACTGCAAAATCAGGAGTAAAGGCATTGGCCAGAGAAAGGATAAAGGCATTTTCTCCAGTTTGATAGTTCTTTGTCCTTTGACCTACGTTATTACGGCCCTGAATATCATCTACGCCAGCATGAATCCAGGCCATTCCTAATCCAGCTGTAGGTTGAACGGGTGTTGTCAATCCTGTATAATGCATATTGCGGTCCAGGTTGAGGAAAAAATAATCAAATTCAGCAGTTCGTCGCTCCATCATAGCCAGCCCGGCCGGATTATTATACATGGGCGCTCCTTTTTGGGGAATGGCAACTCCGGCTCGTCCCATACTCAAACTAGTCGCATTAATTCCCATATTGAGGTAAGTGCCAGGATAACCACCATCAGAGCCAGCCTGAAGCCCGCTTATCAATACTAGTATTATTAATAGATAGGAATATTTATGCATACCACGCCTCTATTTCATTATTATAAGTTTTGTCCAGTGGCTTCTGCTACCGGAGTTATCTTTTATATTTAATTTGCAAAAATAGGTGCCATTAGCAACGGTTTCTCCACTGTTGCGTAATCCATCCCAGACAAGAAATCTCTCTCCAGGTGTTAATCGAGATTTGTCGCTTTTATATACCTGTTGCATGGCAAAATCGTAAACCTCCAGCCAGACAGTTGCCGATTGATCAAGATGAAATTTTATTCTAACATGCCCCTGATCATTACGTACATTTGAATAGCGGGGATAAAAGGGATTAGGATAGGCGTACACCTCAGGTTGACCGGGGTAGTTTGTGGGAACCGACTCATGGTATATTTGCCACTGACTATCAGCAAGATTCAAGCGAGCCAAACCATCAGCAGTTCCTACCCACAAGAAATCCTGATCAGTTAAGAGAGCATACATGCGGTCAGTTAATATTTCGCCACCTGATTCATTGTCAGCAATACGGGAATATTCTGACCAATTCTGACGATCTTCTGATAATTTGAAGAGGCCTGTTTGAGTAGCAACATAGACCTGATTATCACGGGTGGCTATATCGTAGCCCCGTTTATCCTCAAGAGTGGTGTGCCAGGTGCGGCCAGCATCTTCTGTGTAACTGATACCCTGCGATTCGCCAGAAGTCGGTCCAGGCAGAGTTACCGCCCAAATAATATTTTTACCATTCACGACCTGCCGCTCCAGTGAAACTACAAAATCGCCAGCAATTCCAGCGGTTCTTTCTGCAGAGAAATGAACCCAGTTGATAGTACCACCATCAATTATGCCTCGGTTAATACCTTTTGCTGTTCCAACCCACAGAGTATCTCCATAGGCTAATACACTGAAGCCCATGTGATTGTAATTGTTTCTGGGATTAATTTGAAAATCCACATCATCTTGACCAATTATGAGACTATCTTGATCATCAGCCGGTAGGGGAATTCTTTTCCAGCTAGTGCCTTTATCAGTAGTGAAACGCAGGCCAGCTGCCCAGCTAACTATATAAACACTGTCGCCGTTTATGGCAATATCCCAGGTTGTATTTTGCACTGGTGTGGTAACAGGTAAAAAATCAATTGTATCGCTATTCCAGATGTCATATTCATCACCAACTTCATCAATCGGTTGTTTAACTTTTGTCCAGGTATGGCCACCATCTTCAGAAAAGGAGAGGCCGCCTCCAGTTTGCAATTTTCCCTGATCAGTAGTAGAGTCAAAAACAGCAGCAATCCAGACCTGCTCATTGCCAGTCTCAATTGCCGATATTCCTCCTTTAGGCATAGGTGCAAAACCGGGAAAATAGCTGTAGATACTGTCGCTAAAGTGCTCCTTCTCAACCCAGCTTAATCCAGCACCAGTTCCCAGCCAGAGCAGAGAATCGCCCTGGGCTTTTATCTGAGTTATACCATTGCTTCCCAATCCGGGATAGGCAGTTGTATCATTATAATTTAAAGCCGGTGATTTGAGTAAAGCAGCCTGAGCCATGAGAAAATTTAATCCAAAAATCAGAACCAGACTGAAACCCACCACTTTTTTCAGCATTCTCGCCTCTTAATTTATAATTATTGAATCTTTATAAAATGGTCACTTGTATCCATAACCCGCTCATTTTCCAGCGATGAAATTCTAACCAGCGCTGAATCAGTATTCAATTCTGCAGGAATATTCCAGATAGCACTGCTATCACCTGCAGCAACATTGCTGATCAGTTCATAATGCGGGTTATCCTGCATGTATTCTAATGTATAATCTATTTTGATTGTATCGACCAGCACACTGTGCCAGCTGACTTCTACCTGAGACCCGGCTGCCAGACTGTTGTTGCCATTAGGAGACACTAATTCCAGCCAGGGATTACGGAGTTCCAATGCTAATGTATCACTGGAATAATTGTCATTGTTGACAGCCCAGAATTCCATATGATAGAGACCATGAATTTTCGTTCCCTCTGTATTGAGCGCCAGTGTATAAATATTATCACCAGACTGTTGATCTCCGTATTCACCATCATTTCTAGCAGTCAGAAGGGCCGGTGTTCTTTTATTTTCAGGGTAATACAATTTACAAAAAACTTTGCTAATATTGCTAATTCCGGCTGGATCGTGGACTTCCAGTTCATAGACAATTAGATCTCCAGAAACAAAATCAGTGGTACTGTCCTGAAAAGAAATCGAAGGTGACATATCGCCGTAAACTTCCATATATTGGGAAATTGTATCGGCAACTTCCCCATTTGCACGAGCAGTAATCAAACACTTATAATTGCCTGGTGCCAGCGACTGCTCAAATTCAAAACTGTATTCCCCATTATTTGCAATAATATCGCCATTTTGCCCATCATCATTCAAAGTGCCCTGCTCAATCTGTTCATAATCACTATCAATCTGCTGAGAAATCTGAAAATCCAGAGATTCCAGAATCACATCCTTGTCCTGATTAATAATTGCTGTGATAAATATTTTTTCCGTACTGGGTTTGTAGGAAAATTCCATAGATTCAATTAAGCGGGACTCAGTTCCTGTGGTATTATCGCAGGCCATATAAAAAATTAAACCAAAAATAACAATGGCAAATTTTATATTATCTATTTTATTTTCCTTCATTATATCAAACCTCATTATCTAACAGCCAGGGCTATCCAGTCTTCCTGGTCGAGCTTTTCCATGACTGTCTTATTATTCTTGTCAAGAGCGGCTTTGAATTCCTGTTCATCGTCTTTGAGTAATCCGGTAAAGATCATTATTCCCTGGTAATCTTTCTTTACCAGGCTTTGCAAAAGTTTTAAATTGACATTTTTCTGAATGTTGCTCACCACAAGATCAAAGGGAAATTCACTTTTCTCAGTAACGTCTCCGATGATCAGAGAATATTTCTCAGGACAATTGTTAAGTTGCATATGCTCCTGAAAATTATCCCGAACATCGTCGCTAATATCCCAGGCTTCTACACTTTTTGCACCTAGTTGCAGAGCAGCAACTGTTAGAATTCCACTACCGCAACCGGCATCCAGAACAGTCTGTTCAGGTTCTAGATAGTTTTCCAGAAGTTGCAAAGCCAGCTGGGTGGTAGCGTGAGTTCCCGTCCCAAAAGCCATACCAGGCTTGATTTTAATCTCAATTTCGGTTTTGATATCTGGTTGAATCCAGGAAGGTGTAATGCATATATTTTCTGATACTTTAATCGGTATAAAATCTTTCTTCCAGGTCAGGTGCCAGTCCTCATTTTTCAGAACTTCTACTGTTACCTGGCCTTTAAGATTGTATTTTTTAAGATCAGTCTGGATTTTATTGACAATTTCATCGGTCTCAACATTACAAGGGAAATATGCTTCCAGGCTTTTCTGTTTCTGCTCTAGTCCGAGTGTTTTGAATTCGTAGAGCGTGGTAAGTAGAATTTCCGGATCTTTATTCAGCTCTGAAATTGTTATTTTTTTCCAGCTTTTCTTCATCTATTTACCTGTAATGTAATCATATAAGACCTGACCAACAGCTTCCAGACTTTCAGGGGAGCATTTGTCCGGTGTATCCTGATGCGTATGCCAGTAGTTCATATGACGGTTGGGATAATGAAAATCAATCAGATCAATAGCTTTGATTCCTGCCTGAATAAAGGGGACATGATCATCGTATATAAATTCTCCCAGATGATATTTAAATTGATCATAACCGCGTTCATCTGCTATTTTCCATAATTTTTTCATCAATTGAGCATTACTGCGGTAGGAATAGCGTTCCATAGGAATACTGAGTTGAGCATCACCGATCATATCGACAATAATAACCTGTTCAGGTCTGGGAATAGGCAGATTGTTCACAAAATATTTTGAGCCTAAACAAAAATAGGTGTTGTCACCGTGATAGCCATAATCTTCACCATCAAAAAGTACCAGATAAATGGTTTGATCCAGGTCTAACTCTGTCATTAATTCAGCCAGATGCATGAGCACAGCAACCCCGCTGGCGCCATCATTGGCTCCCAGAATGGGTTGATTACGTTTAGCTGGGTCAGGATCTTTTTCTGCTCGAGGACGAGTATCCCAGTGGGCACCAAGGATGAGCGGTTTTGTCTTTCCAATATTAAAACCGGCGATAACATTAGTCATGTTATAAGTAACATTATCAATT
>DATGCI010000134.1:0-11697 GCA_035312185.1 bacterium | reverse complement strand
AGCATATCCAAACCACCAATCACAACTACAAATAAAATAAGGACGATATAATCATTGTTGGCAAATAATCCTAGCCAATTTTCCACAGCTTTTGAGAAACCTGTAGTAATGATCAATAGTAGAAATAGGAGACCAAGCACCATTTCTGTAATAGATAAAATTATTTTATAGCGATTATATCTTTTTTCTCGGGATAACTGTTCATCGGCTTTCAAATTTATCTCCTGTCCATCTTAAAATTTAAAATCTAGATTTTTTTAATTGGCTTTTTTTCAGGTCCAATTGAGCCGGCCGAGATAAGAGTCTTCAGCCCTTCTTCAACATTCATATTAGCAGGAACTACATCATCACGAGGAATAAATAGCATCCATCCAGAAGTCGGATTAGGCGTAGTGGGCAAAAATATATTGTAATAGGTAGTTCCATCGGCCCCCTCTGTTTCTCCTGTCACAAAGCCCATACTCCAGATGCCTTTACGGGGATGTTCCAGAAAGACCACCTTTTCAAAATCTTCACTTGAAAATGAAAAAGTTGAAATGATCTTTTTCACTGTTCCATAAACTGTCCGCACCAGGGGAATATAATTTAGCCACTGTTCCAGTTTTTCAATTAAGCGGCGCCCAATATAATTAGTTGTAAAAAGTCCCAGCAAATAGATCAATACAATCGCCACTATCAGAGCCAGTCCGGGTATCTCCGTTCCTAAAATCTGCTTGATAAAGGGGTTAACAACAGGTGATACAATTCCGTTAAATGCATTAATGAAGAGCCTGATAACATAAACAGTGATTACCACAGGAATTAAAGTAATCACACCGGCCAGGAGTTTATTCCTGACAGAAGTCTTCACTTTTTTATAAATTTTACCCATAATTTATCCTTATAAAAATCAGTTCAATATAATAAATTAAACCGTGTTAATTTAAGATGTACTTGGAGGAAATAAAAGGACAGGATTTGCCTATCTTCAATAAAAAATTTATCCTATCTCTTTTTACAGTCATTACATTTTTACTCCCCTGTAAAGACCATAGTCTATTTGGTCAACCGCTTAAAACTGCGCTTGTTCTGAGTGGCGGAGGTGCCCGAGGACTGGGCCATATTGGTGTGCTAAAAGTTTTGGAGGAAAATAACTATCAACCCGATCTAATCGTAGGTACAAGCATGGGCGCTATTATCGGCGGACTGTATGCTTGTGGTGTTCCAGTTGATCAGATAGAAAAGAAAGTGCGTGAGATCGATTTCAACACTCTATTATCGGATCACAATTACAAAGGAATTGAGCTGGCTTCCCAAAAACTTGTTGATTTTCCGGCCTTAATGCGAATGGATATTGATAAAAATTTGAATTTAAACTTCCCAAAATATTTATTCACAACTCAGACCATTCAGGACGAGTTGATGCCCTTTACAATAGCCGGTCAATATTATTCTAATGGTAATTTTGACAGCCTCGCTATTCCCTTAAGGATAGTTGCTACAGATATTCGCTCGGGGCAATCTGTTGTTTTTCAAAAAGGCAACATTGCCCGTTTAATGGCAGCTAGTTCAGCCATGCCCTTTCTATTTTCACCAGTAGAACTCGATAGCATGAATCTGGTTGATGGTGGTTTGACCAACAATGTGCCTTGCGATATAGCTCAGGAAATGGGTGCTGATTTCATTATTACTTCAGACCTGACCAGTCGCAAAGCCGACATCCATAATGACCCGACTCCTTCCCGCTATTTTGAGCAAACTATCAATACTCTGGCCTATCTCTCTGATACAAGAAATTTACACCTCTCAGATATTTATATTCGTCCCCAGGTTGACAACATATCTTCAACGGATTTTGAAAAATTAGACACATTAATCAAAGCCAGCTATGAAACGGCAAAAAAATATAATAACCAAATTGGAGCCATTCTTGGCAGTTCACCAGACCGGCGCCAAAAATGGTTCTACCAATCTCACAAATCCCTGGACTCCGCCCGCATAGATAAAATCCGTTTTATTAAAAGTGATAAAGTTAGAAGTTATATTATCAAGAGAGAAAATTTACTCAAAAAGGGCCAGCCCTGGAATCTGGACAAAGCCCAACGCAGTGTTGGAAATCTTTACAGCACAAAGCTTTTTAAATCCGTTTCGTTGACCTTAGACCGCAGTCGTGATACAACAGAACTCGTTTACGATCTGAGTCTGCGTCCAAAAAGTAGAATATCCTTTGGTGCTTTTTATGACAGTGAGATTGACGCCAAAGCCTTTTTATCAGTGGAATACAGAAATCTGCTTGAATCGAGCATAAATTATCAACTTTACCTAATTGCCAGTGATCGGTATAAAAAATTAGCCTGGGATATTAATGTGCCCCGAATATTTACAACCCATTTTACTAATTATATTTCCGCCTACTTAATGCAGGAGCGGATTCCCTTTTACGATTATTCCGCAACTGGTGAATACTGGAAAAGAGGGCTGGATCTCAATTTCGGTCTCAATATAAAAAGAGGGGCTTTAACTTCAATAGGTTTAAAATTTGAAAATGTGCATATAGAGAATAACGATCGTCTAGATTTTATAAATGATAAACAATACAATGCTGTGCGGCTCACCGGTCAACTTTTTGTTGATAACCGCAATTTTCGGGATATGCCGACTGAAGGTAAATTGACCCGCATGATCTATGAACATTCTATCAGCAATAATCTTGCCCCCTTGGAATCCTTTGCCAAACTATACTTTGAGACTACAGACTACCAGCCAGTGGGAAATGGCTTTGTTCTTTCCACCAATTTTAATGGTGGATTCATGAATAGAGCTATGTCTCATTTTGAACAGTTTCGACTAGGTGGTGTCAATTCCTTTCCCGGATTACACAAAGATGCTTTATGGGGTAAAGCTTTTATAGTTACCGGTCTGGGCTTGCGCTATCTAATTATGGATGGGTTGTATGTCAGAGGCAAAATACTGGGCGGTAATATCTGGAAAAGCAGTGATCTGATTGATTGGGATAATCTGACAGCCGGAGGCAGATTAGGTCTTCTGATACCAACCCCATTAGGCCCTCTAACTCTGGACTGGAGCAAAGCCACTTCCCGAGCACCATTAATATATTTTTCTTTTGGCCACCGTTTTTAAAATTTCGTAGCAGTTCATATTGATTACTACTGAATCGTTAAATCGTGATGAAGAGACTCGACAAAAAAGTAGGCTTAAGATGAATTCCCATCTTAAGCCTACTAATATAAGATTTGAAAATTTGTATTGAATTATTCTTTAAGCAGATCTAAGGCAACCAGACAAGTCATCATGGCAAAATCGACCAGCTGCTGAATTTCAACATATTCATTAGCTACATGAAAAGCTTCATCATCGCCAGGTCCCCATCCAACTGAAATAACGCCATTCAGATTGAGTGTTTTGGCATATGTGCCACCACCAAAGCCCAGAGTGTTCGGTTTGAATCCTAAAATATCCTGGGAGAATTTTTGAATGGAATTAACAACCAGATTGTCCGGGTCTATACTATGAGGCTCATTCCAGGAAAGATTATCAATAACAAATTCTGAATTCGGAATCCCGTTAGCACAATCTTCCAATTTTTGGGTCACAGCTTCTTTTGACATACCAGGAACAGTTCTAATATCCAGCATGATTTCACATTGGCCGGGAACAATATTGGGAGCCGCTCCACCGTGAACTTCTCCCAAATTCAGGGTAGGCTTACCTAGAACATCATGAACCTGATAATCAAACTCTAGTTCCTCGATTTTCGAGATTAACTTTGCCATCATATAAATTGCATTGACACCTTTTTCAGGAGTGGAACCATGAGCCTGTTTTCCCTGGGCAGTAATTTTGAAGACCGTACGTCCTTTTTCTGCTATATCAATATTTTTCATATTCTCACCAATATCGGGAATAATCGCCCAACTAGGATCAATGAGTTTTTCTTCCATTAAATAACCGATTCCATAGTCAATACCATCGGGATCTTCTGCTTCTTCATCTGAGAGTGCAGCCAGTAAAAGCTGCCCATCCATTTCCTGGTCAAGGCCTAGTTTTTTTATGATTTTACCGGCTACCAGAATTGAAGCTAGAGGTCCCTTATTGTCAAGTGTACCTCTACCGTAAAGGAAGCCCTCTTTCTCAACAACTTCATAGGGATCAGTATCCCAGCCATCTCCGGCAGGTACAATATCCATATGAGCTGGCATAAGAAGGCGCTTGCTAGTTTCATTCTTTCCCAGGCTACCAATAATATTAGGGCGGCCTTCCTGCCTGGAAAATTCTTGATAGGGAATCCCGGTTTCATCCATCAATTTCTTTACAATTTTCCCCACTCTATATTCTTCACCTCGAAATTCTAGATAAGGATGTTCAGATAATTTTTCAGAAACCACATTAACAGTTTTTTCCTTTACCATGGTTCTTGTTAACTTAACGACATGCTCTTTGATCTGGTCCTGATTATTTTTAAAATGATTGATAATTTTTTCCTGTAAACTCATGCTGACTCCTTGAATTTTTTATGGTCTAAAACTCGCAATAATGGTTACTTTTTATTTTCAATAGAATTAAGCCGAATACCCGCAGAGTAGTTTATATTTGATTTTTGTCCAGTTTTAATAGATAATATTTTCCTCCCTCTCATCAAATTTTTTTATCGCCTTAATACTCTGATTATAAATAACTTAGTATTTTTATATTATGGCGGTAATTTATTCATTTTCCACATTGATTAGTAAGCCATAAGCAATATTATAATAAAATGGCTCCATTTTTAAAACAAAATGGAGCCGTATAAAAATTCATTTTACTGGTCAGAAGCAATAGTTATTTCTTCTGTCCTCCACGAGCCATTTTAGCCCTGGATACGTCACCTTCTTTGTCAATAAAATAAAGGTAACCTTTTTCGCGCTGAATATTAGTTTCTTTTACTACTTCAGCCCCTCCGCCTTTTTCTTTTCCGCGCGCCATCTTCGAGCGGGCTACATTTCCACCTTTGTCAAGATAATACAGATAACCTTTTTCCTTGTTAATGTTACAATCTTTGACTTTTTCGGCCATTTTCTTACCTCCTTCTTAATTAAACGGGATTTCTCACTTAAACTTTCGTTTTAGTATTTAATATATTCTGTTTGAAAAATCAAGTCTTTTCAGAAAAAATATTGAAATAATACTTAATTTTTCCCTTCACATTAAAATTAATTTACTCAATACGGCTTTTTATTTCTTTCAGGAGGTTATCTTTATCAATTCTAATCTGCTCCAAACTATCGCGATCCCGCAAAGTCACTGTTTCATCTTCCAATGATTGAGAGTCAACAGTGATACAAAAAGGTGTTCCTGCCTCATCCTGACGCCTATAACGACGGCCAATCGAGCCTCCATCATCATATTCAACAGGTATGTCGCCCTGCAGGTCTTTGAATATTTCTCGAGCCAGATCAGGCATACCTTCTCGATTCACAAGGGGAAAAACAGCCGCCTTTATCGGTGCTATTTTGGGAGATAGGCTGAGCACAACACGATCATTTTCCTCATCTTCCCAATAGGCATCAGAAAGTACAGTCAACATCGTACGATCAACGCCTGCCGAACTTTCTACGACAGCAGGAACAATATGCTCTTCTTTATCCTGATCATAGTAAGTTAATTTGGTTCCGCTATGGTCAATATGTTGCTGAAGATCATAAGTCTGGCGATCAGCAATACCTTCAAGTTCTGACCAGCCGAAAGGAAATTTGTATTCCACGTCAAAACAGGATTTAGCATAATGGGCTAATTCATCTTCTCCATGTTCCCGCAGTTGAAGGTTTTCTTCTTTAATTCCAATTTTTTTATACCAATCCAGACGGGATTCTATCCATTTTTTATGCCACTTCTGGCTCTCTTGCGGTCGAACAAAAAACTCGAGCTCCATCTGTTCAAACTCTCGAGAACGAAAAATAAAATTACGAGTAGTAACTTCATTGCGGAATGCTTTTCCAATCTGGGCAATACCAAATGGTAATTTTGCCCGGGCAGAATTGGCTACATTGGCATAATTAACAAAAATGCCCTGAGCTGTCTCCGGACGCAAATAGATTTTGTGAGCCGAGTCTTCAGAGGCTCCATAGTGAGTTTTGAACATGAGATTAAACTGTTTGGGATCAGTCAAATCTGCTGAACCACACTTAGGGCAGGCGATTTTATCCAGAACAATGCTCTCTTCTTCACCACAGCGTGGACATGTGGAATTCACATAGCTTTCCGGTTCTGAAGCCGTTAGATCATCAAAACATTCTCTATATTTTTTACGGCCACCAATTTTACCATCTTTGACGTGAAACTTCATCCTGCAATTTGTACATTTGAATTTATGCACGCCCTTGTCAAGACGGAACCGATTTTTGCATTGTTTACAATCTACAAGAGGATCGGTGAAATTTTCAACGTGCCCGGATGCTTCCCAGACTTTTGGGTGCATTAGTATTCCACTGTCCATACCAACTACATTTTCCCGACTGGTAACAATATCATTCCACCAGATCTCTTTGATGTTTTTTCTCAATTCAACACCAAGAGGGCCATAATCATAGCAACTGCTTAAACCTCCATATATTTCACTAGATTGAAAAATATAGCCTCTGCGTTTGGCCAGAGATACAATTTTATCCATTTCAGATTGATTTTGATTTCTACTCATATTGTCCTCAGTTTAATCCTCTTCTTTTTTATATTTTGCTTTACATTTCGGGCAGTATAAATTCTTTTTGCCTTCCAGTAAAACACCATATCCACAATTTTCACACTTACGGTCAACAGGTTTGTTCCAGCTGGAAAATTCGCAATCGGGATAATTAGAACAGCCCCAGAATGTTTTCCCGCGCCTTGTTTTCTTTTCTGTTATTTCACCATCACAATCTTCTTCAGGGCAGTCAATTCCTATTGTATAGGGCAAAGTTCCCTTACAATCAGGATATCTGGTACAGGCCCAAAATTTACCATAGCGGCCTTCTTTAAGTTCCATATCAGCATCACATTCAGGGCATTGGCGTGTTTGACCTTTAGCATCTGGTGGCGTGAGAGGCTTTGTGTTTTTACATTTGGGGAAATTGGAGCAGGCTTTAAATTTTCCATTCCGCCCCCATTTAATGATCATGGGAGCGCCACATTTATCACATTTTTCTCCAGCATCCTCTTCCAGACCCTTTTTGATCTCATCTTTTTTAGCCTCAGCCTGATCAAGAGATTTCTTAAAAGGCCCGTAGAATTCTTCCATGACCTCTTTCCAATCGCGCTGATTAGATTCAATTTGATCCAGGTCTTCTTCCATCTGATTGGTAAATTCTACATTAAAAATCTCAGGCATCTGATTTACCAGAATATCATTGACAGTTCGTCCCAGTTCAGTCGGTTTTAAACGACCTTTTTCTTTGATAATGTAATTACGGCCTCGAATTGTAGAAACGATCGAAGCATAAGTACTCGGCCTTCCGATTCCCAATTTATCAAGCTGTTTAACCAGAGTTCCTTCTGTGTAGCGAGGTGGTGGATTGGTGAACTTTTGCTCTTTATCCAATTTTTCAAGTTGTAAATTTTCTTTTTCTGAAATCTGTTCCGGTACTTTATTTTTATCTTTAGAATTTTTCTTGGATTTGCCTTTACGATAGGCTTTCAGATAACCATCAAAGATCTCATTTTCACCACGAGCACGAAATATATATTCATCTGCCTTGACCTCAATTGTTTTCCGTTTGTAAATAGCCGGTGTCATTTGACAGGCAACAAATCGTTTCCAGATCAAGGAATATATCTTCAGTTGTCGCTTACTAAGCTGTTTGGCTACCTTTTCAGGCGGCAGGTTCAAATTAGTAGGCCGAATACATTCATGAGCATCCTGAACATTTTTCCCGGACTGTTTATAATAACGTGGTTTTTTTGGTAGATATTTATCACCAAATTCTTCATCAATATGTTTTCGTGAAGAGTTGATGGCTTCTTTGGAAATCCGTAGCGAGTCAGTACGCATATAAGTAATTAATCCAACTGGCTCACCTTTTATTTCAATGCCTTCATACAATTTTTGGGCAATCGACATAGTCTGCTTGGGACTATAATGATAAAAGCGGGTAGCAGTCTGCTGCAAAGTACTGGTTGTAAAAGGGGGAGCCGGTGATTTTTTGCGATTTTTGACTTTAACTTTTTCTACGATATGATCAGCCGATTGAATTGCATCAGCGTGTTTTTTAGCTTCATCAGCATTGGAAATTTTAAGTTTGCTGCCTTTAAACTTTACTCCTTTGGCCTGAAATTTTTCTTCACTCTCAGTTACATAATTGGCAAACATTTCCCAGTATTCTTCCGGATCAAAGGCCTCAATCTCATCCTCGCGTTCACAAATCAGGCGAGCAGCAACAGATTGAACACGGCCGGCGCTCAATCCACGATACAAAGTCTTCCATAAAAATGGACTGACACGATAGCCAACAATTCGATCCAAAATTCTGCGGGCTTGTTGGGCATTAACCAAACTGTCATTGATCTCCCGGGGCTTTTTCAATCCCCGTTTAATCCCCGACTTAGTAATTTCATTGAAAAGCACGCGGTGAACATTTTCTGGATTTTTTTTCAAAATCTGGGCAATATGCCAGGCAATTGCCTCTCCTTCACGATCCGGGTCAGGGGCAAGAAAGACTTCATCGGCTTTTTTAGCGGCCTGTTTTAATTTTTTGATGACTTTGCCTTTCCCTCGAACTGTGACATATTTTGGCTCAAAGCCATTGTCAATATCAACGCCAAATTTTTTCTTTGGCAGATCACGAATATGGCCAACTGAAGCCAGGACTTCGTAATCTTTTCCCAGATATTTATTAATGGTTCTTGCTTTCGATGGTGACTCAACTATTAATAGATCTTTTCCCATATTATTTCATTTTTCCTGCTTTTAATAACTCAAATTCTCGCAAGGAATTTACAAACTATACAATAAAATTCAATTATTTATTCAAATTGATTAGAAAAAAAGCAGGGAGAACCAACTATTTGGCACCCTGCTTCCCCTCCAGTATTGCTAATTCAGCAATTTTCTATATTTTTTTTTAATTAATCCACTTTCCAGATATTATTGGCAGATGTTATCTCACGGCCATCGAATTTAACCGATTTTCCAGCGCCGCCTTCACGAAAATCTACAACAATATCGACATGCTGAGCTGAACTATTGACAATGCCCTCATCTTTCAGCTCTTCTATTTTCTTTTTACCTTCTTCAGAATTGGGATCTTCAACATAGCATTCAGGATAACTTTCACCAATAGCAATATGTAAAGTACCGCCTACTTTTTCTACAAAAAGAGGATGTTTCAAAGCGGTTTGGAGTCCTTTGTTCATACCCAGAGCGACTTCGCCGATGCGATGGGAGCCTTCATCTGTTTCTATAATTGTACTTAAAGTGGAGGCATTTTCCTGAGCGTCATAATCTACAATCTTACCATCTTCTATCTTTAAATAGATTCCCCGAATATTGACACCATTAAAGAAAACAGGCAGATCAACAAAAATTTCACCTTCCACAGTATTGGCATCAGGACTTGTGAAAACTTCGCCATCGGGAAAATTGTTTTTGCCAGTACATTTAACGATATTACGATCTTTGATGCTCATACTAAGTTCCAGAACGCGCTCATCTTCAGGATGAACTGTTTCTATGGTAATGGCATCACTTTCATTCATAATTTCATAAATAGGCTGTTCATCGGCTTCTAATTTATTTGGATCAGTCAGAGTTGTACTCATGACAACATCGGTATATTCTTCCAGAGACATATTTTCCATATCAGCAAATGCTTTTGTAGGGTAAAGTGTCAAAACCCAGGGCTTTGACAAACGAATTTCCTTAAAAGGCATATCCGCTTTTTTAATAGCAGCACTTTTTTTGTCCGGAAGGTTAGCAAATAAATCCGGAGATTCAGCACCCAAAATTTCTATATATTTGGTCATGTTTTCATAACGATCTTCGAACCAGTCAGGTACTTTATTAATCTGATCCATGCTTCCATGTTTGGCCATTGCTGCACCCCAGATCTGGCCCCGGTCATTATCTGGTTCCACCAGAAAAACATCGGGAACAGCGCCGGCTTGAATTATTTTGGTCTTCAATACTTGAATCAAAGGCCAGGTGATGTATTCACCTTTTAACATAACCACATCGTCTTCTTGAATACCGCCAAGCGAATGATCCAGTAAATAGTCAGCCCATTTTTCCAGATCTTCCTGTTTAATTTTTGCTTGCATTGCATTCCTCCCGGATTAATTTTTATTAATTATCACAAATTAAATCATCTTGTCTTTAAATTGGATATCAAGCTGGTTTTTCACTCCCCATCTAAATCTATTTTTAGTACCAATTTAATTATTAACAATCTTAATGGTTCCGAAACTTTTCATGCCTGACCAGTCTTCCTCGGTATTGGTATCAATAATATTTTTCAACAAATATTAATTTATAACATTCTATTCTAAAAATCTAACAGTTAGGACGATCTTGCCAGTTTATTTATATTATTTAGGTAGCACATGAAATAAAATTGCAAAAAAGTGGCAAATGCTACCGCCCAAAACAAAAAGATGCCAGATAGCATGATTAAACTTTATTTTGTCATTCAAATAGAAAAACACACCGCCTGTATAAGAGACTCCCCCAATGATCAGCCAGATGAGCCCCATAGTATCCAGATTAGCGATCACTTTTTTCATAGCTATCACAATAAACCAGCCCATTAAAACATAAAGCAGGGTAGATACCAACTTAAAACGGTGAATAAATAAAACCTTGAAAACTACTCCTGTGATAGCAAGTCCCCAGATAATACCAAATATACTCCAACCCCAGCCACCACGAATTGTTACCAGTGTAAATGGAGTATAAGTTCCGGCGATCAAAATATAAATTGATGCGTGATCAAAAATTTTAAAAATATTTTTTACTCCGGGCTTTTGAAAAGCATGGTAAAAAGTGGAGGCCATGTATAAAAGTATCATTGATGCACCATAAATACTGAAACTGACAATCTTCCAGGGATTGCCCTGAATAGAAGCGAATACTACCAGAATTACCAGAGCTGCCACTGCCAGCGCCACTCCAACTCCATGAGTAATAGAACTGGCGATTTCTTCTTTTAGGTTATAGCTATCCTTATTATTCAATATTCAATAATCACCTTTTTATGATTGTAATTTTTTTGCCTGCTTTTATATTTGAATCCCATTCAAATCGTAATTACCGCTATTATAGTCTACTAGCTCGTTCCAATTTATTGCACCGGTTGCGTCGCAAAATTCATCTATAAATACTTTAGTAAATTTATTTACTATTTTGTTTTTTTCTTGTTCAAAATCATCATTGTGCTGTTTAGCTCTATATCCAATTGGTTCAATTATATCTGTATAGAGATTTTTATTATTACTAATTAAAAACCAAAAATTTTGGCCAACCACCTTCCAGCAATTTGGCATGCGATAATTAAAATTAGTTCGAACTTTGCCATAACATATTCCTAAAACAGGGCGAACTGTGCTTGCATTTTTTGATTGGTGGACTCTTATAGCAGCATTTTTAAGATCATTTTCTAATTTTTGTATTTGAGAGCTATTTCCCCAATTTGGGCCTGATTTAATAGAGACCACATAATGGATGTTGTTTTTAACAAACTCCAAATCAACACCGGA
>DATGCI010000133.1:0-2202 GCA_035312185.1 bacterium | reverse complement strand
ACCTACGTGTTACTCACCCGTCCGCCAGTATATTAACAATACCGAAGCATTGCGTTCCCCTGGGCTCACATGTGTTAAGCACGCCGCCAGCGTTCGTCCTGAGCCAGGATAAAGCCCTCCGTTGTATATATCTTTATATCTTTTTTATCTTAAATTGTACACCTAAGACCTATATCCCGCACATTATACTTCTTCTTTTCTCTCCATGTCAAATATCTCAAAAAGCGGGCTAAAATTAGGCTCAGCAATGCAGAGTTGCAACCTTTTTTTGCAATTAATTTATATTTTTTACAAACCTGTTTCAGACATCACTATTTTTATTGAATTTATGATTTTTGATTAATTTTACTGAAATTTTACCCAGATAAAAACAGAAAAAAATGCCTGATGAATTATATGATTTTTAGTTAGTAGGGTTTAAAAAATCAAAGAGGTTGATTTGCAATTAATTAAAAATAGTTAGAGTTTAAATATTACACCTATTAATTTTACTTGTCTAAATATTAGGAGGAAAAAATGAATATTAATAAAAATGTAATAGAAACTATTGGAAATACACCTCTAATTAAGCTTAATTCATTTTCCGATCAATCTTATGCTTATATTTATGGAAAACTGGAATACATCAACCCTGGTCTTTCAGTCAAAGATAGAATTGCCAAATCCATGATCGAAAATGCTGAATCCGAAGGAAAAGTAAATGATGATACTGTGATAATTGAACCCACCAGTGGAAATACAGGAATTGGCCTGGCGCTTGTCTGCGCTGTTAAAGGCTACCGATTAATTCTGACAATGCCGGAAAGTATGAGTATTGAAAGGCGAAAGATTCTGCGAGCTTATGGAGCGGAAATCGTTTTGACTGGTGCCGATGGTGGAATGAATGACGCAATTTCAAAAGCCAAAAACCTTATGCAACAGTATGACAACTCTTACATGCCACTTCAGTTTGAAAATCCATCTAATCCGGAAGCCCATAGAAGGACGACTGGTCAGGAAATCTGGCGAGATACTGATGGACAGGTTGATATTTTGGTAGCAGGAGTTGGCACTGGTGGAACAATTACCGGAACCTCCGAAGCATTAAAACAAAAAAATCCTGATCTAATTACCGTTGCTGTGGAACCGGAAAAGTCAGCAGTATTATCTGGTGATAAACCAAGCAGTCACAGTATCCAAGGTATGGGAGCTGGTTTCATACCGGAGGTCCTCAACACCAACACAATCGACGAGATTATTAAGATTAAAGAAGAGGAAGCTTTTCAGACTGCCGAAAAATTAGCCCGGAAAGAAGGTATCTTCACAGGTATGTCTGCAGGCGGTGCAGCTTTTGCCGCTTGGAAAGTTGCTTCTAGAACTGAGAACAAGGGCAAACATATCGTCGTAATTTTGCCCGATACAGGCACTCGCTATTTATCAAATGAAAACATTTTTACGGAGTAATTATGAATTCAGAAATAAAACGCGCAAATCAGGAAAATGACCTTCTACAGGATGCCATAAAAAAGGCCGTAGATAAATTATCCCAACCAGAATCCTATAAATCTGTTTTTCACAAAACCTATAATCATATTGGAATGCCTTCTATTGAAAATCTTTCTGAAATCATTGATATTCTCAAGTCTGTGATCTTTCCCGGATACTTTGGGGAGTCGGAAGTCACTACCGATAATATGAAATATCATCTGGGAAGCAATATTGACCGGCTTTCGCGCCTATTACGGGAGCAGATTAGGCGAGGATTTTGTTTTGCCTGCTCAAAAGAAGGTGTCAAAGCTTGCCATGATTGTCAGCTGCGAACGGAGGAGGTTACCCGGAAGTTTATTAGTAAACTTCCAGGAATACGCGAACTTTTGGCTACCGATGTGCAGGCCGCCTATTATGGAGATCCTGCTGCTAAAAGCCCTGCTGAAACAATTTTTTGTTATCCCAGCATTATAGCGCTTTTACATCATCGAATTGCCCATGCTCTACTTAATCTAGAAATCCCTATTATTCCTCGTATAATTTCCGAAATGGCGCACTCAAAAACGGGAATAGACATTCATCCCGGTGCTCAAATTGACAAATATTGCTTTATTGATCATGGAACTGGAGTAGTGATTGGCGAAACCTGTGAAATCGGTGAAGATGTACGTCTTTATCAGGGGGTTACTCTTGGTGCCAAAAGTTTTCCCCTCGATGATAATGGCGACCCTATCA
>DATGCI010000132.1:0-3180 GCA_035312185.1 bacterium | reverse complement strand
AGCGGCGATTTGCAACCATTATCAAAAAGAAAAAATACTATAGATATAAAAGCCAGATAGAATAATCTTCTGGAAATAAAATTCATAAATTTTTATATCCCCTGTGTCATGTTATAAATCAAACAAAGCTATTGATCCCAGTTTTGTTCAATTCTTTTTAAAAATTATCGTTTAAAATTGTAACTCAATTGTATAGGTATTTGTACTCCCAAGGATTCCCAAATCTCGAAAGGCATAATCGACTTTTATTATATAGTTGCCGAGCAAATTCAATGCAATTCCTCCCCCGTAGGTAAGTCCATATTCACTTTCGGTCATAAAAATACCTTTGTAGCCACTTCTCAAGAAAAAACTACCCGTTCCAGGAATTTGCAATCTATATTGAGAGCCCATATTAACATATTCGCTATTATTGTTGGGATGGAGGGCATCAGCAGCTAAAGTAAGGCGATGATAACGGGTGGAAATGGGATTAAAAGACATTCCGAAGCGAAAGATAAGGGGCAGTTCCCATTCCGATAGTTTATACTCTCCAGGAGTATCTTCATAATTACCATTTTCATCCGGTGCAATGTCTATAGGATAGACAAGATCCATTCCGCTATATTTCATCTTAGTGCCATAATTTGAGATACTCATTCCAATTTTAAGAGCATCTTCTTCCTTCCCAGAGAAGGAGAAGAAATTGGTATTAACCAGTACTCCCAGATCTACTGCCATTGCAGTAGCTTTTTCGTGCCAGATCTGAGACATTATATATTTTCCAGTTGCACCAAAGGCAAACCACTGGGCTAATTTTCTGGAGTAACTTATTGAAAAACTATAGTCATTAGCAGAGAATTTTTCACCGGTACCTTCCTGCATATCAAGGGTGGTAACATCCATTTTTCCGTAATCCATATTGTAAAATCCAATTGATAGAGTTCCAATATAGGGATTCACATAAGAAGCTGCTGCTGCATTTAGATTGATACCAACCAGCCAGGGTTGCTGCATAAATAAAGCATGATTCTTCTCCATAAACGCCAGTCCAGCGGGATTCCAATAAATTGATGACAGTCCGCCTGGAATACTGGCATAGGCATCGCCCATTGCAATACCATCACTCCCAATACCAATTTCCAGAAAATTTGCAGTAGTAGTTCCAACCCGATAGGGCTCCTGACTATGTAGACTAGAGCTTAGGATAATAAGTGATATAAAGATCATAAAGGATATTTTTCTAAAATTCATCTGAACCTCTCCCGAGATTTAAATTATTTTTATTTATTTTACAATTGCAAATTTTCCCATTTTTACATCATCAGTTAGAGTGGATTTTATATGATAAAGATAGACTCCAGCGGCAACATCAAGTCCTTCTCTACTTTTTAGATCCCAGTAGGCTATTCCATTTTCAGAACTGTTGGAAACATTAAATTCATCAACTAGAATTCCACTGACGGTAAAAATTTTAATTTCACATTGAGCTGGAACATTAGTAAACATAATTTTGCGGCGTTGATTGAGGTAGGGATTTTTTACAGCCGGCTCCATTTTATTGGTGGCAATATAAGGATTGGGAACAACCTTTATATCCTCCATAGTTTCTTTCAGGCCCTGATCATCAAGAGAATCATTGACAAGGGGCATAAATTTGATAGTATCTGTACTCCAGAATGGTCTTTTAAAGGTGACATGGTACTCATCACCACTTTCCGGCATCTCTTCAGCTGATGTCCCTGTCAGATCAATGGCCATTACAGCACCAGCCCACTCACCTTCTGAATCAAGAGGACCGGCAAAAACACGGTCTGCTGACACATCATACATACCATTCCCATTCTGGTCATGGACTACCAGATCCAAGACTTCGTAAGAACCAGTTGAATCCAAAAAAGATTTATTGATAACTTTAAAATGGATACCTACATCATTTAAAATATCTCTTCTGATCCAGCTTCCACCAATATCCAGAATTCTGCGAGCCACTCCAGCACCAGTATAGAGAACTTCAGTTGTATCTCCAAAAACTATGTCATAGTCCCAGGGAAAATTTTTGCCTTCTGGAGTTGTCTGAATACTGACGGCACCATCGCCTATTACCCAACCAGAATTTACATAATCATACTGCGGCGTTATCACTGACGTGGTAATATTCAATCGTAATCCATCAAACACATCAGTCTGGATGGTTTTACTATTATTCAAATAATAGCCGCCTAGATCATCGTCTGAAAGTAGATTAGTCCCAAAAAATTTATCCGGTGTTTCCTGATAAACAATACTACTATCGCTACAATCCATTACCTGAATGCTGTTGTTGTAATAATTCATTCCATGATCATAATTTTCAACAATATCAAGGGGGAAAACTCCAAAAGTAACAGCATATTCTTTACCTGATTTCAAAGCCTTATTAGCCATTATTTCAGGAGATACACTTCCACTACCTAGAACATCGGTCGTATCTCTCAGTTTGATTTCATCGGCTACATAACCGGCTGCCCTTTGATGTGGTGTGGCAATAGCAACATTAGGACTGGTGGCGGTCACTTCCTCCGACTCGTCTAATTCTACGATAATATTATTTTCTGAAGGAGATATTCCTGGCCCGATATTCGGAGCACCAGAATCATAGGCCACTATTGCATAATAGTAGGTTCTGCCATTATCAACATTCTCATCTATAAAATAATGTTTAATACCAGAATCATCCCCAAGGTAATATCCCATTCCATTAACAAGGCCAAAATCCGTAAAACCGGTTAGATTATCTTTGATATCACATTGAAAAATTGGCTTTTTAAACATTGGAGTACCGTAACCATCGGTTATAACTTCGGAATCCTGGAATTTTTTGTCTGTGGAACGGAATAATTTATAGCCCTGAAAATCATTAGCATTTTTAAGGAAAGGATCTCGAGTTTTTGTATCAGCACGGTCGTCCCAGGTCAAAACTACATTGCCATCGCGAGGAGTTGCAGTTAATGTTGGCATTTCTGGCGGTGAAGCAAATCTGTAATCTTTTTCATAAATTACCTGCACAATCTCTTTCTGCTTAAATAGAGCAGGTGCCTGATATCCATTTTCTTCAGTTAAACCTTCTAGAGGATCGTAGGAATGAAGTTCCGCCATAGAAATTCTTTCTGTACGACCTTTATACAGTGGAAAGGGTCCAGAAGCAAATAATTCAACAAG
>DATGCI010000131.1:0-4007 GCA_035312185.1 bacterium | reverse complement strand
AAATCCCGAGCATCAATTATTTCCTGACCGTTCAGATTTTGCCCTAGTTCAGTGATTTGTCCCTCTTCAATCCTGATATCTAAAGGTTTCAAAGAATTATGACCGGATAGAGCAACTTTACCATTTTTAATTATCAAGTTTACCTCTTTCCTGCATTTTTCCATAGATCTTACTGGCAGTAAAGGGCGGGTTATAAAGACGAATACCAACTGCATCATAGATTGCATTGGCAATGGCTGGTAAGGGCCCATTAATACCAATCTCACCAACCGATTTTGCTCCAAAAGGGCCGGAATCTTCATAGGATTCTACCAGAATAGTTTCCATTTTGGGCATATCAGCTGCAGTAAAGATTTTATAATCACGAAAATTTTTATTTTTCAAATGGCCTTTAGAGGAAAACTTATATTCCTCGGTCAAAGCATAGGAAATACCATTCACGGCCGCGCCTTCTACCTGACCTTCAGCCAGTTTAGGATTAATGGCCTGGCCACAGTCAACAGCAGAAACAAATTCCAGGACTTCAATTTGTCCAGTTTCCTGATCAATCTCTACTTCGGCAAATTGAGCAATAAAGGGTGGGGGCGACTGCTGGGGAACATTAGATGCCGATGCCTGAATTTGAAACTGATCAGCAGAATACAGAGCATGACGGGCAATCTCTCCAAAAGTTTTCGTTTCATGGTTGGAAGTATTAATGACCCTGCCATTTTCAAGTTTAAGCTCTTCAGAATCACATTCCAGTAATTTAGAACCGACTATTAGGATCTGCTTTTTAACTTTAAGGGCACATTTCTCAACGGCTTTTCCTGATACATAAGTTGTCGAAGAGGCATAAGCTCCAACATCAAAGGGTGTCCGGTCAGTATCTGAGGAGAGAACAATAATATCGGAAAGATCAATATTGAGAACTTCAGCTGCAATCTGAGCCAGAATTGTGTCCGAACCAGTTCCCAGGTCTGTGGCACCTATATCAAGATTGAAAGAACCGTCGTCATTAATTTTCATAAATGCACTCCCCATATCAACCTGAGGAATACCGGATCCCTGCATGGCGACTGCAACTCCTACACCGCGAACTTTATGATTATTTTTAATACGCTTTTTACGTTTATTATACCAGTCAATGGCTTGAGCGCCCTGATCAATACATTCCTCTAACTGGCAGGAACCAATTTTTTGGCTAACTCCCTCAGTCCCTTCTCCAAGAATCTCAAAAACCCGAGAGGTCTCGCCGGTTTTAATGTGAATTTTCTTGATAAAATCTAACAGATCGATGCCCAATTTTCTGGCGATCATATCAAGGTGTTGATTGAGGGCAAAATAGCCCTGGGTTGCACCGTAGCCCCGATATGCACCACCAACAGGAAGATTTGTATAAGCGGATTCACCTACAAATTTCATATTTTTAATTTTATTGAGAAAAGGCAAAACTTTAGAGCCAGTATTTGAGATAATTGTCAAAGCATGAGCACCATAACCACCGGAATTTAGAAGGGCGTGCATATCGAGATAGGTGATTTCACCATTTTTATTGGCACCCATATCAAGTTTGACTTTGATAGGATGTCTGGTGCGGCTCGATTGAAAAACTTCTGGTCGCGTCAAAACAATTTTGACAGGCTTTTTATGCTTAATTGTAGCAAGGGCAGCGACCTGTTCCAGAAAAACTTCCTGCTTACCACCAAATCCACCACCGATACGAGGCTTGATCACTCTGATTTTTGCTATTGGGAAGTCCAGGGCTCGCGCAACTATTCTTCTAGCATGAAAAGGCACCTGAGTTGAAGTGATGATCACCAGCCGTCTCATTTCATCAAAATAGGAAGCAACCCCATGCGGCTCCATTGCGCAATGAGAAGCATATTGAGTTTCATAAGTGTGATCAAAAGTATAATCAGATTCTTCTTTACTTTTCTCTAGATCACCAAACTCAAGTTTGACTTTGGCAGCCAAATTTTTATCCGGATCATAGGGGACCGGAATTGGCATATAGGCTTTGTCCTTGTCATGTAACAGGGGAGCGCCGGGCTCGAGAGCTTTCTCAGAGTCAAATATAGGGTCTAATTTTTCATATTCTACATCAATTTTATTGGCTGCTCTCTCGGCTATCTGTTTATTTTCTGCTAATACTGCTGCAACCCGATCACCAACATAGCGCACTTTATTGTCGAAAATCAGAGCGTCATAAGGCGAGGGCTCGGGAAAACCCTGACCAGCAGTTGTGTGCAGATTTTGTTCTACATTATCATAATAAAATACATCGACAACTCCATCCATTTCCAGAGCCGGACTGGCATCCAACTTCTTGATAATTGCGTGAGCGTGAGGTGAATATAAAAAAGCAATCTGAAGAGCATCATTGAACTGGAAGTCATCAACAAATTTGCTGCTTCCTGTTGCCAGGGACAGAGAATCGATTTTTTCCTGAGAAGTCCCAATGTTCTTGAATTTACTCATGTCAATTCCCCTCCCGTATTTGTCTGGCAGCTAATTTTACGGCGTCAATAATTTTTACGTATCCAGTGCAGCGACAAAGATTACCATTCAAGGCCTGTTTTATATCTTCTTCACTAGGTTCAGGATTATCACGTAAAAGGGCGTAAGTGGAAATTATAAAGCCAGGTGAACAGAAACCGCATTGAACAGCACCAGATTTAACAAAGGCCTGCTGAATTATATGGGGTTTGTGAAGATCGCCAATACCTCGAACGGTTTTAATATTTTGACCTTGAACTGAAGCAGTTAAAACCTGGCAGGAATTAACCGGCTGTCCATCTAATAGCACCAAACAGGCGCCACATTCGCCTTCCTGACAACCATTTTTGACTTCAGTATAACCATTATCACGCAAAGTATTTAATAGCCGTTCATCAGGAGCAAATTCCAGTTTCTTATCGTTACCATTAATATTGAATTTACCAATCATTTTTCACCTCTTAATTGATCAATTCCCCGGCTGATTTCTACAGCAGCTAAATGAGAAGTGTATTTTGGATCATCAATGTTTTTTCCGGCAAATTGTACATCGATCATTGACCGAATTTTGTCCAGGTCAATGTCCTTGGCGTCCCGTCCCTCCAAATAGTTTTCTACCTTTTCAAAACGCTTATAGCGTCCAATATTTCCCGTTATTATAATGCGTGAATCAATGATTTTATTCTTATTCTGTTTCATTATAATAGTAATGTGAAAAATTGGCATATCATTTTTAGTACGCACCTGGCGATAAGCATAGGCTTTCCAATCGGAAAGCGGAATCTCAACACTGGTGATAAGAGTTTTCCTCTGTAAACTTTTTGTTGCCAGATATTTTTGCAGGGCAAAAGTTCCGCTATGAGCGCCTTCCAAATTAATTTGAGTATCCAGGGCTAGCAAAGCTCCGATCAGATCAGTCCAGGGTGGATAATGAGCAATACTTCCACCAAGGGTGATGCGATTTCGGAGAGGAGTATTAGCGGAATCCTGCAAAGATTTCACTAAAATATGCTCAGGATTGATTTTGCTAAAAATATCGATTATATCTGCATAAGTTGCCATACTTCCAATTTCTACGCTATTTTCCTTCACCTCCGAAAAGTGCAGAGGGAGTGCTGACAGATCAATCAGATCCTTCCTTTTATGAAGATTGGCCAGCAAAATGCCTGTTCCTCCAGCATGCGGTACAAGCCCATCTTTTTTTACTAATTGGGCTGCTTCTTCTACATCTGCAGGAAAATGCCAGTTTAGATTTTTCATAATATTATTTATCCTTAATATCTAGATGCTTTTTGGTTTTGCAAGATGATTTTTGGGATAATGGTAAAATTGTTGTGGTCATAATATTAATGAATTGAGCAAATTTTGGAACCCATCTGAATGGAACTTGAATGTCATTAAAAATCAAATAACCACCTCTCTTGTGATTTAATCGAAAACAGGAACCGGGTTGCAAAATATTAAAATGCCGTGGCAAGCGGCATTTCCAGGCTGAATTAGCCGGCTATAATTCTATCAAAATAACAACG
>DATGCI010000130.1:0-6278 GCA_035312185.1 bacterium | reverse complement strand
ATCAATTCCAGTATAAACCCAGGCATTTTTATATACATTGCGATCATCAGTAGTACTACCATAACTATTCCCATCAAGACGATTGGAGAACACTCCATCAGGAGGCATATTATAGGGTTTTTCTTCTTTAAGCCACTTTCTTCCAATATCGATACACTGTGTTCTTGAAAGGCCGTTAATTCCTTCAACTTCTACAATTTTAATGCTTTCTCCATGAGCCAGATCAAAAGGACCATAGCCTAACATTACATTGGTTCCACCGCCATCCCCATGAATTTTATAGGGATCTTGTTTGTCTATAATTGAGGTAGTATTATCTTCATAGAAACGATTGGAACCACCTTTACCATCAGTAGGATAAGGCTCTCCACTCAACATGTCATAAACATTTCCCATTTCAACCATATCAGATTGTCTAAGCTGACCAAGAGAGGGATAGGTATCACCAGCGTGCCATCCTAGATAAACCGGCTGATCAGGATCATCTTCTTCGTTATTTGCGCTTTTATCAACGTGCAATACAGCGGAACCAGCAAATTGTGGAGCTGTCAATCTTCCTTTAGCATCTATATCTGGGGCTCCGATCATATCATAATCTACAAGCTCGGATTGTCCCATCCAGCTGAACGCACTTCGAATCCAGGCCAATTTATCAATGGGGGTAGTTTCAGTAAAGTTATTGACTTCTTCAACATGATCTTTATATTCTTCACCTCGACGGGTTACCCAGGTATGCTTACCCCAGGACTGTTGGTTGTCAGAGTTAGCAGCACCTTCCCGGCTGACACTGTAGCGAGTTCCCCAGCCTACTCTAAGGCCTTTTAAAGAATCCTGAAGTTCGATTTCAGGGTCAAAGTCTGTGTTACCGGTATTTGTAAATATAAATTCTTTTATAAAATAATTGTCATGATACTGTTGACTAAAAGCTAGCACTCTTCTGGTCATTGTTAGACCGCAAGACATGTTTACTACATTGTTGATAATTCGATCAGGTATTTGTTCTGAATTAATTGTATCGACATCACCAGTATAGGGCTGAGTTATATTAGTTCCATCAACATAAACTGTGGGAGGTTTGAATCGGGCACTTTGTTTGAGTTCCATAGGAAACACGGATAATCGCACATTGCCCTTTATTATATGATTGGCCCAATGTTCCCAATAGTTACCATCTTCATCTGTAAAATCTTCAATAGCAACAAAAGCTCTTTTTATTACCGCATTATCAGTTAACGGATATTGGGCAGGCCATTTTAAACCTTCATAAAAGCTATTATTCCAGCCTCTCTCAGAACCATAGGCAGAAAAATGACTTTGTAATTCACCAATCCTTATATATCTGGTCTTATCTTCACTTATTCCCTGTGCTGTTAAAGCATTACTAATAATAAATATAATAAAAATCGGGATAAAGAATTTTAATATTTTTCTGGTCAATTTAAATTCCATATTACTATACTCCGGTGATTAAAACATTATTTTAATACCAAATTCTATATATCTGGGATTGAGAAAAGTCAGTGACCTGATGTTGGGCATATCGATATAGGCATTATTATCAAGGACATTCGAATTTACCCAATCCTTAGTTTTGTTTTCCCAATTGCCATCAGAATACATTTTATACTGTTCTTCTGATTGATCATAATAAAGTACTCTAGAATCCGGACTGGATACATTAGCTACGTTATCAATACTGCGCATGGGAACATATTTCACATCCCAGTCACGATATTTTCCGATTCTGTCATCACCTTTCTGGATTCCATCTTCCCAGTCAAGATGCAATGACTGCATATAATTATCATAATCTCTACTGCCTGCAAATCCAGCATAGGAAAGCTGTTTAATATTAAATACATTTGATATGTTTAGGAATACACGAAAATCAAATTTTTCTGTATTTATTGTTTTAGCAAGACGCATATCTACATTATAATCATCAGCCCATTGGACATTGTTGATAACTCCAGGTCCAAGAATATTATTAGGATTATAGGTTGAAAAAGCACCTGCTCTCCAGCTTGCCAGCAGATTTAAATTCCAGCCGGCCAGTGGATAAAATTTATAGAATTTTGGCCCAAACTTATCGGGAGTATGGAAATCAAGATTTGCACGAGCATAGGGCTGAGGACTAGGCCGGGCTTGATAAGGATTTTGCTGCAAATATTCGCGCATTCTATTGGGGTCTTCATAATATTCCATATATCCAAAATAACCATAAGTATTAACCATATAAGTATAATTGATAAAGCCCGTCAACCAGCGACCTACTTTTTTGTCCAGAGTTATTTCAAATCCACGAATATCTTCATACTGGTTATTGTCTGGACGATCGTATTTAACTGAGCCATCAACACTTTCGTAGTAAATCCATCCTATTTGATTGGTTACATTTTTATAATATCCAGCAATATTAAGTAAGAATTGGTCAAATAAATTGTGAGAATAACCAACTTCGTAGGATACTGTCTTTTCCTGCTCCAAATTGGCATTGCCAAACGAAGTTATAGAACCATCATAATATCTTTGTATTCTAAATCTGTACGTCGACGATGGCTCGGTTCGGAAGTGACCATAATTAAAATATAGCTTTGAATTTTCTGTAATGGGATGAGAGATTCCCAATCGGGGACTAATTGACCAGTGAGATTCAGCATCTTTTGCTGGTGCTTCTTCTTCAATTAGATTACCCTGGCCAGATTCAAAATAATCACTGTAGCGGTCAAGAGCGTAATAGTCAGTATTAGCATCTGTATAATCAAGACGCAAACCAAGGTTAGCTATGAACCCTTCAAACTCAAGTTTATCCTGGGCATAGACACCAATTCGATAAGGATTCACATTATATTTCTGTTCTCGATTCCATGTCTCCATCCCTGGATTGGAAGTCGAAGAATTGATATCATAATCATTTAAAGTAACATCAACCCCAGTTTTAAACTGATTTTTATCATTTAATTGGCTCACATAATCAAACTGAAGACGTGTAGTTGAGATAGTACTGCTATCACGACCTAAATTCTGCCAGCCTCCTAATCTAATATTATCACCAATTGATCCTACACCATATCCCCAGTAACCAAAAGGTTGTTCATCAACCATATACTCTCTATCACCAGGAAGAATATCATAAGTATCAGTTGTGTCCCGCATCCTCATTTGAAAGGTGTTGTAATCATTTATATTATGCTGAACTTTAACTTCGTAATAAGTTTTTGATGAAAGGACGTGATTTAATTTTGCTCCGACCTCTGTTCTATAGATATCAGTCGGACTATAATAGGCAGGAACAAATAACATTTCAGAAGAAGCTCTCGAAGCTATTGAGTATTCCGAGCGCATCACATCTCCAGTTGGTGTTACAGTCCAATTATAAGGAGAAGTTGAACTAATTGTGCTCATACGACCATTTAGAGTTAATTTCATTTCCGGAGTAATATCGGAAGTCAATTTTAATCGACCGACTGTATTATCATAACTGTCACGAGAAACTGGAATAATGAACATTTCCCTTATGTCACGAAAAGATCCATAGAAACGTAAATTTCCAAGATAATCAGAAATTAAAGGCACAGGGCCGCCGAGACTAATATCTGCTATATAATCCATTTCATCAATCTCGCCATTTCTTCTGTGCTGATATTCAAAAAGACGTTTAGCTCCTTCCGGTGTCAGATTATTATCTTCATTATCATCCTGGTTCCTAATCTGTGAAATATAATTCCAGCCAGGAAACTCCGGATATTGCTCCTTTGTATATTGATCCCAAACACCACTATTCGTTCCTACGTAACAAATTTCAGGATCAAGATAGGGGCGTAAGAAATAGGATTGCGGTGAATAAATTGAACGTCCAAAATATTTTCGTGATGGCGGACTAAAACGATAAGTAACAGAACCACTGTAATTGGTTTTACTTCCAGTTTTGGTGACAACCTGAACAACACCAGAACGACTCTGTCCATATTCCGCATTAAAGCCCCCGGTTTGGACCTTTACTTCTTTGACAATATCCATATTAATAGATGTATAAGGATCATGGGAGCGTTCATCATTTTGCACAAAACCATCGACAATGAAAGTAGTCTGTCGCGCTCCACCTCCTCTAATACTTAGGCCGCTTTCAACACCAGCCTGTAAATTGATAACACCTTCTAGGTCTTTGACTGGCAACGACTCTATTTTATCTGAGCTTACATTCAATTCACTTGCTGATATATCTTTGACTACCACTGATCGTTTGGCTTCTACTACAATTTCCTCCATCCCCATAGCCTGCTGGTACATATCTACATCAATGTTAGTCGTAAGATCGATTTTAACCTCAACATTTTTGACAGTTACTTCTCTGTAACCGATCATTGTTACTTTTAGGTTATAAGTACCAGGAGGAACATTTAAAATCGCATAATAACCGTCCATATTTGTAGCCGCACCCAGGCTAGTTCCCTCTACCACTACATTGGCACCGGAAATCGGTTCTCTAGTTTCTCCATCTCTAACATGTCCGGCTATTTTACCGGTAGAGGCGGATAAGGTTACAGTAAACAATAGGGTTAAAATTAGTGAAATTACCAGATATTTATTTTTTGATTTCGAGGAAATAAAATACATTTCTGATTCCTTTATAATGACAATCTCACGGTAAAACGTTGAACTTGATCAAAAACACCAAATGGAGTATAAGCATAGTCAATTGCTGCTCCAAATTTCTTAACACCAAAACCAAAAGTCATATCATTTTCATCACTATTGCCTACATAGCCAACCCGGCCGAAAAACATATCCATAAAACTGTATTGCATACCAACTTTTAACTGTTCCGGATAACTACGAGGATGACTGGCATCAATTGATACTAGCAAGCCATGATTGGGCATATCAACCAGATCCAGTACATCCATAGAGACTCCAATTCGAAAAGTCAAAGGTAGAAGAAAACTTTCAGTCTCATACTCTATTTCCTGAGAAAAATTCCTTACTGACATACCGAATTTCAAACTTTCAAATCCCGTCCTGTAAATTGTACCAAAATCATAAGCCATTGTAGAAGTAACATTCTTTTTTACCTTGAGGCTGTCTTCTCCTACAGGTACAAGACTCTTACCCAGTTGCTGACCGGCATATTTGACCTGACCACCAACTGCAAATTTATCTGTCAATGTTCTTGCATAACCAACTCCAAAAGCAAAGGCAGATGGCTTAAAAATCTCAGTATCTACATAACCCTGCTCATTGCCCCACACCATGGTTCCTTGAATATCACCGTAATCAACTGACATAAAGGATATTCCAAATACTCCATAGCGTCCTGCTGCCGGACTCATGGCCAGAGAATAGGAATTGTGAGTAATATCGGCAATCCAATTATTCTGAGTAGCACTCAGATCAAAACGGGATTCCATACGAGCCATTCCAGCCGGATTAAAAAACAGAGAGCTAGAAGCCATTCCCAGAGTTGTAACAGCATCAGCCATAGCACCTCCCCGGGCATCAGTGGCTACACTCAAAAATTGGAAGCCTGTCTGAGCCAGTTTGTCCTGGGCTGAAAGATTGGTGGACATGCTTATCAGCATTATTGGAATTAATAATTTTAATAAACCTTTTTTCATGCTTAATACTCCTAGGATAACAATTTTATCTTATAACAATAAATTTCTTAAAGGTTGTATCGCCTTTTTTATAGAGATCTTTGTAATCTTGGGTAACCTCAAAATGGGCAATATAAACCCCACTTACTATAGTCTGACGGGAAGAAGTTACCAATCGCCAGGTTTCATCGCCGCTACCATCATTGTGGTCTATGGTTTTTATTAGATCGCCTCTCTCTGTATATATTCGAATCTTACAATAGGCTGGAATGTCAAGAAACATGATCTTATTGGGTTCACCTGTATATTGGTGATCCTTTGCTCTAATGTTATATGGATTAGGAACTATTCGAATATCTTTGAGACTTTCACCGGCTTTTCTACGTAAATAAGCAGGTTTATTTGTCATGGTGTAAAATTTTCCACTTTCTAGTGAACCGGTTGGATTGGGAATGCCACTCGTATTTTCACTTCCATCGGTATAGGATACAAGATAATAGTAATAGGAAAAGCCTCGCTTAGCATTTATATCTTCATAGCTTTTTGTACCTGCTGGTAATTCGGCTATTCTTGTGAAAACTGTATCTGGCGTTCCAACTGCTCTATAAATTCTATAACCAGCAAAATTTAATTCTCCTTCGGAAGGACTTAGAGTCCATTCTAGCATTATTTTGTCTCCACCAG
>DATGCI010000129.1:0-6801 GCA_035312185.1 bacterium | reverse complement strand
TTTATCATAGATTACCAGACTTTTCCGGTCAAAATTGGCAGCCAGACCTGAACCCAAATTTATTATCTGGCCTTCATTTTTTCGGGATAATTGTTCCATGATCTGCTCGAAACTGGCATATTCCAGAGCAACATAAGGACGCAGTCGATGGCAGGTTAAATAAATAATTTTCTTGATAAGAGCAGGATGCAAAGATTTCAATTTTTCTATAGCAAGTGTTTGATACCAGCTGGAACTTTTGGTAATCACTTTTAAAAGCTGCTCCTGGGCTCTTTTGGTAATAAAATCATCGGATTCCAGAGCAATTTTGGATAATCTATGAATTGCATCACGATACCCAGGATTGATTTCTTTTTGGATTTCTGGTATTATTGTATTGCGCAGAACATTACGTTCGCAATGATTTTCATAATTGGTATGATCCTCATTGAAATCGATATTATTCTCATTAGCATAATAATAAAGGTCCTGTTTGGTAGCAAATAGTAAAGGATGGATTACATTTCCGGCTTTATACTGGATACCGCTTAATCCTTTTAAACCAGTTCCTTTCATAATCCTCTGCAGAATTGTTTCAATATGGTCATCAAGAGTATGAGCAGTAGCAATCCTGCCTTCGCCTGCCAATTCTCCAAAAAAATCATAGCGAACTTTGCGGGCTACCATCTCAAAGGATTGATTTGATTCCTGAGCCATTCCAGGAACATCGATTTTGCGGATTTCAATGGGAATTGAGTTTTTTTGACAGTATTTTTCTACCAACTTCTGATCAAGGTCACTTTTACCTTCCCGGGTCATATGATTTACGTGGGCAGCAACAAGTTTTATAGAGTTAGGATTTCTCTTTTTATATTTTCTTAGAAGATCTAGCATGACCATGGAATCGACACCTCCAGAGACTCCTGCTACCAGGTGCCTATTTTGGGGAAGAAGCCGATGCTTCCTGATAATATTTTTAAATTTTGTGTATAAATCAGACATTTATATATCAATCATATAAGATAGGGATTACTATTTAATTCTTTTGCTAATTCTGTCTTTGATCCGTGACCGGGATAAATTTTTGTATTTATCGGCAAATCTACGATTTTTTTAAGACTCTCTCGCATTTCATCTCGGGAACCGAAGGGTAAGTCTGTACGGCCGATTGAACCTTCAAATACTGTATCGCCAGAAAATAGATAACGATCTTCAATCAAAAAGCAGCAACTGCCTGGAGTATGCCCGGGCGTATGAATGATTTTTACCTTAAGATTATCAATTTTTAGATCTTCATCTTCACTTAACCATTTTGACACTTCCGGTTTTTTTAGATTATCAAAGCCCAGCATTTGAACCATTTGATCAAACATTTCAAAGGTTTTCTCTTCATTTTTATGAGCATACAGAGAAATCTCATAATGGTTTTGGAGTTCATATGCTGAGATCAAATGATCAGGATGAAGATGGGTGTTTAAAATAACTACAGGTGCTAATTTTAAATCTTCAAGTCTTTTTTTAATTCGCTCAAAATCTGAGCCGGGATCAATGATAAGCGCTTTGTTTGAATTATCAGATGCCACAATCCAGGTGTTTTCTTGAAAGCCACGGGAAACAATTGATTCAATTATCATAATGGATAACCTCTCTTAAATACTTGTTCTGGCTCTATAATTTAGGAAAAATGCTCGGTAAAATAAATGATTTGTCGGGGAGTGCTTTTTAATTTGCTCTGATTTCTGGAGTTTTATGAAAATTGTCTGGATTTAAAGTGTGAAATAGATTTTTATTCTTGGATTAAAATTATGCTAAGTGGCTGTTAATTATGGTCTTCGTTTTATAAATATGTGAATTTATTGGTCTAATTATTATTAATAAGTTTTTGATAACTGAGAATAACTCTCCGGTTGACTTTATCCCAGCTGTTGTTAAGTGAACTTTGGCGAGCAGTTTTACCCATTTTCTGACGCATTTCTTTATTTTTTAACAACAATTCACATTTGTCAGCAAAGGTCTCAATATCATGAATAGGAAACAGAAATCCAGTTTGTCCATCTTTTATTAGACTGCCAACTCCGCCTTTATCTACACCAACAACTGGTAATCCTGAAGAAAAAGCTTCCTGAACAACAAGACCAAAGGTTTCTGTAGTGGAAGGATAGGCAAAGACGTCTCCGGTAGCAAACCATTCAAATAGTTTTTTACCGGAAAGATGTCCGGTAAAGTGGGCCTGGGGCAACTTTCTTTTCAACTCTTTAGTCATTGGGCCCGAACCTACAAATACCATATTGAACTTTACCTGGCGTTTTTTTAGTTCACGGTTAACCTTAACCAGGTCGTCAAGGTCTTTTTCCTTAACCAGGCGACCTACAAACAATAAAATAGGATAATTATTTTCAAATATTTTTTTAAGTTTTTGATTTTTTTTATCAGGTGAAAAGTGTTCAGTCTCAATCCCATGGGGAATATGTTCGATATTTTCTACACCATGCTCTTCTAGTTCCTGTTTTATAGAAAGTGTGGGAACATGGGTAGTGTTGCATTGATTATAAAACCATTTTGTGTAACGCCAGCCCAGACCTTCCAAATATTTTAAACCGTAATATTTGAAATAGGAAATGAAATGGGTGTGATAAGTGCTGACTACGGGTATATTGCGCTTGTTTCCATACCAAAAGGTGAATAGCCCAAGTGGAGTTGGACTGGTCAAATGCAGGATGTCAGGACGAAAGCGATCCAGATAATATTTAACACCATTAAGAAAAGGAAGACTCAATCGATATTGGCTATACATTGGAAAGGGGATATAGCTCACTTTTTTGACTCGGTCATTTAAATAATGGGATGAATCCGGTTTAAAGGGAGAAATGAAGCGATAATCTATTTTATTACGATCTAGATAATCAGAAAGTTTAAGTAAGGTTTTACTAACCCCATCTTCATTTGGTGGAAGACTTTCCGCAAAATATGCAACCCGCATTATTTTATATTTTATCCCTTATTTTTGGCATTTCATAGAACTATGAAACACTGCAAATCTTAATAATAAAATCTTAAAAATCAAAATAATTAACACCCTAAGAAGTGGCAAGATAATAGATTTTAAACTCTGTTTAAAGATTGTTTAAACGGTCTTTAAACACCTAATAAAATAGATTCACAATAAAAAGACTCAAATCTGGAAAATAGGTTATTATTGCCAGGCACAATAGCAGCAAAAGCAGAAAAGGAAAACTTACTTTGTAGAGATGTAGTATCGACTTTTTGAAGCGATAACTGGATATAAACAGATTCAATCCAACTGGTGGTGTCAAATAGCCAATTTCCAAATTTGTTAGAAAAATTATGCCCAGATGAACAGGATCAATACCATAACTTGTGGCAATGGGCACGATCATAGGTACAACAATTATTATTGCGGAAAATATGTCCAGAAAAAAACCTGTAATAAGCAGAAATACATTTAATAAAAGTAAAAATGTAATCCTGGAGGAAATCATATTCTGGACAATATTCAGCAGTTCCTGAGGAATTTGCTCATCAATTAAATAATTTGTAAATCCCATGGCCATGCCCAGAATGATCAAAATTCCACCTACAAGTTTGGTCGTATCTCTAAAAATTGGAACAAAGTCTTTTTTTATAGACAGATCTTTATTAACAAAAAATTCTATTACAAAGGTGTAAAAAGCAGTTACTGCCGCTGCTTCAACAACGGTTAGAAAACCACCGTAGATTCCTCCAATAATGATAATTGGAATTGGCAATTCCCATTTACTTTCGTAAATATATTTACCCAAAGTACGCAAAGAAAATTTTTCAAAATGATTCTCTGATTTCTTTTGGCCCTTGATAATGGAATAAATATAGAGAACAACAATGATTAGAATTCCGGGAATTATCCCAGCCAGGAATAGTTTGTCAATAGATACGGAAGCTACAATTCCATACAGGATCAAAGGCAGACTGGGAGGAAATAGAAGCCCCAAACTTCCTGAACAGGTTACCAGACCAAGTGAAAATTCCTTGGAATAATTTTGTTTTAACAAAATAGGGTAGATCAAACCACCAATAGCAATGATCGTAATTCCCGAGGCGCCAGTAATGCAGGTGAACAGAGCACAGGTCACCAAAGAGGCCAGCGCAATACCTCCGGATAGACGTCCCATTGTTGTATGTAGAAGGTCATAAAGTCGGCGCGGTGCTTTGCTTTCAGCCAGAATATATCCTGCCAATGTAAAAAGAGGAATTGCCAGCAATGTAGGCGCAGACGCAATTCTATTCATCTCCAAAATAATAACAGTAGGGTCAGTGCCTGCTGCCAGAAAACTAATGATTGAAATTAATCCAAGAGCAACAAAAAGAGGTAATCCAGCAATAATTAATAAAAGCGTCAGAATTATAATAATTGTATTCATTTGACATCCACTGGCTTGGTATTGATGTCCTTTTCAAGCTGCTCTTCATCAGGAGCCTCTACTAATTTGAGAGGAAAGGAAATAGCCAGCAGAATAAATCCAATTGGCAGAATTAATTCCGGTATCCAGGCTGGAATATTCATGCCAACTGTTGTTCCTAGAGAGATTTCCAGCTGAATGAATTTAACTGAATACCAGGCCAGGATAAAACATATTATCATGGCGGAAACATCTAAAATGATTAACAAAATTTTGCGGGCTTTGCCTTTCAAATAGCGTGGCAAAATATCAATAGAAATATGACGACCACGAAGAGATGTTAATACAGCACCAATAAAGGCGATCCATAGAACTTCGCTGCGCACAATATTTTCCAGCTCAGTGAGGTGAATGGTGAAAAAATTTCGCAAAATCACCTGAGCAAAAGTAAATAGAACAATACTGCTCATCAAAATAATAGCAAGAGCAGTTATTATAGCATCGACTGTTTTCTTAATTTTTATTAATATATTCATAGCAAATTCTGATTTTTATTTTTGATTAGTTGTATCGGAACGATATTCTTCCAGTAATTGTAAAACTCTATTTAAAATGTCCTCTGAATACAATTTACCAGCCAATCTATTCTGGGTTTCAATTCCAGCTTCCCGATATGTATTGCGAGCTTCATCAGTGATATCGACCAGCTTCATACCATTATCCTGAAGAATTTTGAGAGTTTCTTTATTGTCTTCCCGGCTTTTTTTAACAATTTTTTGCATACTTTGGCGAGTTTCTTCTATAAAAATATTGCGTTCTTTTTCCGGAATCGAATTCAACTTATTCTGGTTGATAAGAACAGCACCGATAGAGTAGGTTAGAGGATAATCCATGATATAGTTAGTTTTTGTAAACCACTGCAAAGCCATCGCTCCATAAGGAGAAATGTAAACACCATCTATCAGACCGGTCTGAAGAGATGTATAAACATCATTAATGGGTAAAGGCACAGCGGGGATATTCAAAATATCAAAAACTGTTTTTGCTAAAGGGTCGCCTTTCCAGAGCCACATTTTTATTTTTGATAGATCATCTTTGGTCTGGACTTTGTCTTTGGTAAATAAATAGACAAAACCGACTTCAGCCCAGGCTGCCATGTAATAACCTTTTTCCATAAATTTTTGCTGAAAATAGTCAAATAATTTTTCTTTTACATAGTCAATCTCTTCAATATTGCGAAAGAGAAAAGGAACTTCAAATATTCGAATATCGGGTACAATTTTTCCCAGACCAACACCGGTGAAAGAGGCGGCATCAAGCTGCTTCAATTTCATTTTGCGCAGCATCTCAATTTCGTCACCTTGAACACCACTGGCATAAATTTTAAAATCGATCATGCCATTAGTCTGATTGGCAACAGATTCTTCAACCCGGTTGAGTTCTTTCATCCAAAAGGAACCATCAGGTGCTACTGTAGCCATTTTAATTGTATGTTGTTGAGCGCAAAGAAATCCTATTGATAAAAGTACAATTAGAAAAATTCGTTTCATGTATCCTCCTCATTAGAAGTATTCATTTTTGCTTTGCTTTAATCTTGCCGCCTTATCCTTGGCAATTGCATTCATCAGCCGAAAATCTGGATATTTGTCAATATCCAGTTCTTCTATCTCCTGGATTAATTGGTCAAAAGCTTCCTCATCACCTGCATTGATTGCATAATATCTTGCATTGAAATATTTCGCCAGATAGAATTTTTCGTCATTGATCTGAAAACATTTCTGGAAAAAATCACGGCCTTTGTCTGGATCACCACCCAGCATTGCTGGCCGACCAGCATAATAGCTGCCATAAAAAAGATAAACACCAGCAAAATTATATTCCGGACGCAGTTCCCGACAGCGATTCATAATTTTTTCTACTTTAACCAGATTCATCAAACTGATTGGCTTATCCAGTTCCATTAGAATAATGTTACCCCAATTATAAGCTGTCCAAAATAAATAGGGAACTTCATCGGCTTTATATTTTATTAGTAATCCGTCCAGGTCTTGTATGGAAATTGATTTATCGAAAGATTTTTTGGAAGGCAAGGATCGCAAAGCATATTTCAGACCACGACCATATAACCGCTGTGCTCTATTCGGTTCCTGATCCTGGACAAAAGCCATAGCATAGGCACCAAAACTTTGAGCTGCCAGCAGGTTCATCTTTTGGTTATCCGGATCACGGTTCAGTATAACCTCGATTGTCTTGAGATTGCTGCCCAAAAATTCCCGGGCCAATTCTAGATCACCTTCCTGATATACCACCTCCATACCATCCTGAAAAAAATTTGCACTCGAACTCACTACCAACCGATTAAGGCTGCAGCCAGTCATGAAGAGTAAAAAAAATGATAATCCTAACAGCACTATTTTTTTTCTCA
>DATGCI010000128.1:0-13140 GCA_035312185.1 bacterium | reverse complement strand
TGGATAACAAATTTCAATATAATGTTTTTATCATCCCTTTTGAAGTTGATTCGGTCAATAAATGTTACCAAAAATTGGGAGAGGTTCTTGATCTTGATAAAAAGACAATTGAGGAACGCGTAAAAAATAACTGGCGAGGGCGATTCAAGCCTGCTCTTGTAGCCAAAGGCGTTAATATGCAAGTGCTATCTCGAATTGAGGAGCACAAACTGGAATTCCCGGGCGTTATTTACAAGCTGGATCCCTATCGGTCCTATCCTTCTGGTGTTAATTTGACTCATGTTTTGGGCTATTTACGGGAGATCAATTCTTCTGCTCTTAAAAGGTTAAAAAAATATGGATATAATTACGGAGATCTGATTGGCTGGGAAGGAGTTGAGCGACAATATGAGTCAATATTGCGGGGGGAAAAGGGCTATAAATATGTTCAGGTTAATGCAAAAGGGCGCATTCTTGGTGATCTGAAAAGTAAAGAAAATATTCAACCGCAGCCGGGCAATGATCTGTATTTGACAATCAACCGAGAACTCCAGGATACCTGTGAGCGGATTCTGGCCGATACAAGCAAAGGAGCAATCATTGTAATTGATCCTGACAATGGCCAAATTTTATCGGCAGTGAGTAAACCCGATTATTCTCCAGAAATATTTTCTGGTATAATTAATCAGGAGGTCTGGGATTCTTTGAGTAATGATCCTGATCGTCCTTTATTTAACAGGCTGACAAGTGCCGAATATCCTCCAGCTTCAACCTTTAAAATGATGGCTGCCATGGGCGCTCTAGAAAATAATATTGTGGATAGTGCCTGGTCTGTAAACTGCCCCGGATATTATAAATTGGGGCGCCGAACTTTCAAATGCTGGAAAGAATGGGGACACGGCCGGGTCGCCATGGAAAAATCTATTGAACAATCCTGCGATGTATATTATTATCGGCTGATCCGAAAAATGGATCTTGATTTTTGGGCTGAAACAGTGCGTGAATTTGATTTTGGTAAACCCACCCACATTGATCTTACTAGCGAAAATTCAGGCAATATACCGGATAAAAATTATATGAACTCAGTCCATGGTGAAAATGGCTGGACTGAAGGTCATAAATTAAATATTGTAATTGGGCAGGGTGAAGTGCTTGTCACTCTTATTCAAATGGCAAAATATATTTCTGCTCTGGCCACCAGGGGAAAATTGATTCATCCCCATGTTGGCCTAAAATATTTTGATAGAGAAAAATTCCGTAAATTTACCACAGAGGAAGACTCTATTGAATCTTTTACAGCTCAAACCTGGGATATAATTGAAGAATCACTCTACGAAGTAGTAAATGATCCTGCAGGAACTGCAAATCTGGCGAATGTCCGAGGAGTAGATGTATATGGCAAAACTGGTACTGCTCAAAATCCCCATGGTGAGAATCATGCCTGGTATATAGGATATGCTGATAATGGTCAAGAAAAAGTGGCAATCTCTGTTTTTCTTGAGAATGGCGGCTCAGGCGGTCGTGATGCAGCACCTATAGCAGGGAAAATTTTAAAATACTATGTTGAAAATATCTGGTCGGAAAATAAAACAAGTGAACAGGACAATGGCTGATAGAAATATTAATAAGCTTAATAAATTAACAGCTGGAATGTTTTTGGTTGTCCTCATGCTATGTCTGGTTGGCCTGGTGGCAGTTTACAGCGCATCATCCAATGTTGACCAGGGCTTCTTTCAGAGAGCAATCGGCAGACAGGTTATATGGATGGCCTTAGGTTTGATAATTGCATCGATAATTTTTATGGTCAAGAGGGAGCTTCTTTTTGATATAAGTTACTGGATATATGGTGGAGGACTAGTGCTGATTATGCTGCCCTATATATCTCCTCTTTCAGCCGGCACCCATCGCTGGATATCAATAGGTGGGTTTAATTATCAGCCCTCCGAAATAATGAAAATTATTCTGGCTCTGACACTGGCCAAATATTTCACTACTACCAAAATATCAAAATCCGATTTCAAAGTTCTTATTTTTCCTCTTATTTTGACCTTGATTCCTACTGTTATAGTTCTCAATCAACCTGATCTAGGAACGGCTATTATTTATCTTCTCTCTCTATTTCCCATCATGTTCTGGGCCAAAGTTGATTTCGTTAATATCTTTATTCTGATTGCTCCCGTTGTTAGCATTCTTTCGGCCTTTAATTTTTACACTTTCTTCATCTGGTTAATCATTATTGTGAGTGTGCTCTATTTAAAGAAAATAAAACTGTGGCATTTTATCCTGATTATAATCATTAATCTTTCTCTAGGATCCGTTTCCCCACTATTATGGAATAAATTGGAACCCTATCAGCAAAAAAGAATTTTGACGCTTTTTGATGTTAATTCTGACCCCCAGGGAGCCGGGTATCAGGTTATTCAGTCACAGGTTGCGATTGGCAGCGGTGGCTTTTCAGGAAAAGGCCTGGGGCAGGGCAAACAGACTCATTTGAAATTTTTGCCAGAACAAAAAACTGATTTCATTTTTTCTGTAATTGGTGAGGAATGGGGCTTCATTGGAGTAGCTTTTGTGCTCTTGCTTTACTTTTTGATGGTTTATCTTAGCATAAAGTCGGCCTACCGATCGAATAATCAATACAGTACCTTGGTTATAATCGGTCTGACAGGAGTCCTGTTTTTCCACGTTGTAATCAACATTGCCATGACAGTTGGATTAATGCCTGTTACAGGTCTACCTTTGCCCTTTTTGAGCTATGGCGGCTCCTTTTTGACTAGTTGTTTTATAATTGTCGGTTTGATCTTTAATATGAATAGGAAAACCGAAATATGAACAGAAAAACCGACCGGATTTAAAATCTGCGGTTAAATTATTGAAAACCAAATTGCTAGTAAGTATAATAACATGGCCGGTAAAGTTTGTATTTCTAAAACAATATTAATAAATTTACCTGCTTAAATTGAGGAGACTTTATTAAAAATGACTGCTAAACAAGTTGGTCTGATTATAATTGTTTTTATCGGCTCCTTTTCTCTTCATGCGGGAAATTTTCTATTCGGGGATGATGATAAAAAAACGGAAAAGATGGAGAAAAGAATTGATTCACTAGAAAGTGAAATGGCTGCGATTAAGGTCAAGGTTGATTCTCTTTCAACACAAATGAGCCGATTAATTGCAATTTTTAAGGAGATTAAGAAATTGGAAGGTTATCAGGGATTTGCTGAAATAGATACCCTTGATAGTTCTGGTTTTACAGGATTTGAAGATATCCGAAACCGTCTTGATGTCATGGACAAAAGATTAAGCCTCCTTGAAAATAATTCGTCCCCTCAGAACTCATCCTCAGAAACTATTCAGATAACACCTGAAGAAACTGAGATTGATACTATGACTGACCAGGACGTAGGCATAGAACATGGAAAGTCCGAACAATCCAGTCCTGGCTCAATTCAGGACTATTATGAACAGGCCCGCGAATATCACAAACAGGGCAACTATGAAGCCGCAATTGAAGCTTATAGAAAAATCATTAGGCAGGACAGCACCAGTGATCTTGCAGATAATGCTCAATTTTGGATCGGGGCCTGTTACAATTCAATGGAACAATTTGATAAAGCTATCGTAGAATTCATCGAAGTACTTACCTATAATAATAGCAATAAAAAGGACGATGCACTTTATAATATGGGTAGAAGTTATCGTTTGCTTGGGAACAAGGAAAAAGCAAAAACCATTTTTCAAAGACTTATCGATGAATATCCTGATAGTGAGTTTGTTAATCTGGCAATTAAACAAATGAAGGAATTATGAGTAAAAGAATTTATTTTCTAACCTCAGAGATAGTCCCTTTCGCAGAAAGTTACCTTTTAGCACCTTATTCTAAAGAAGTCCCCAATGTTTTTATTGAGAATGGCGTGGACTTCAGAGTAATGATGCCAAAATACGGCTTTATCAGCGAAAGACGGTATATTTTGCGCGAAGTAATCAGATTGCGCGATATGAAGCTGAAATTCCAGGGCGAAGAAGTAGACGCTTCCGTAAAATCTGCTTTCGTCCCCAATACCAAAGTTCAGGTTTATTTTCTGGAGAACGAAGAGTACTATAAACCAACCGGCAAGAATGAGTTGTATTCACCAGAAGGGGATGTTTCCAATTCTGTCCGATTTGGATATTTTGCCTCTGCTGCTCTGACCACATTGAACTATTTGCGCTGGAAGCCGGACATAATTGTTTGCAATGACTGGCAAATGTCACTTCTTTCTCTGCTTCTGGAATCAGGTTTGCTCGATGACCAATATTTCGAAGGCGTCAAACTGGTTCAGATTCTAATGTCAAAATCCGACAAGAGCAAATACAGTCTTGATCAATATGAACAGATTGGCCTGAAAGATGTTGCAGAAGAATTTGCTGAAGATGATAGCCTTGATGCTGTAAAGGCCTCTATTCAGCTTTCTGACAGAGTATTGTTTGTCAACCATGACGGCGACCTGAAGAAAGAATATGAAGATAATGGCTTCGAAAAGGTACTGAACGATAATGAAGACAAAATTCAGAGTTTTGATCTGGAAAACACTAATCAAGAAGACTGGGAAAAACTTGCTAATGAAATTGATGGAATTCTTGAAGAACTCTAGTAAAAGAACTAGCTATTTACAAATGAATAAAATTTTCAATTCAATAATATTTTCATTTTTTATAATTGCCATTATTTTTAGCACTTCCTGTGATGAAAACCTGCCAGGGTTAGTAAGAGATGATATGCTGACTGAATATGACAGCACTATGTCTCTGGCAAAACCGCTGGAATGGAGAACATCAGAGCCTGATAATGGCAATGACCATATATTATATTTTGGTCAGGATGAGAATGTGCGTTGTTTTTCTTTGGTGCATTATGATCTTTCTGACTTCAGCCTTGATACATTATCCCAGGATAGCCTGGTAGAGGTCTATCTGGAAATCAATACCGCTGATCAACTCTGGCAGGGTACCGATGATTCTACTGCTATTGATCTGGTTGTCTCTCGTTTTGATAATTCTCTAAGCTGGTCAGAATCAGATTACAGTCAGGTCAGTTTTTCTGGTTATAATGGTGAGGAAATCACCACTTATACTATTCCTGATACTATGACCAATTCAGGTTATGTAGAAGTGGATTTGCCTCTTGATAAAATGGCTGGGCTGGTCACAGGAGAGACAGAATTGAATTTCAATTTGCATGCTGGAGAAACACAGGGTCTAATCCAATCATTTTATTCCACTGAATATGGCAGCTATCTCAATCTAATGGTTGGTTTTCGAGATGGTACTGGAGACACCCTTTATGCTCAGATTGATCCTTCAGAAGATGTGGCAGTAACAGAATATCTAAATCAGTCTGAAATTGATGACAGTCTTATGCTTTCAGAAGGGCTGGAGTCCTATTTTGTCCTTCCTGTAGAAATTGATACAACGTTTGGTAAGAATACGATTGTATCGGAAGCCCGATTGGAACTGGAAGTCGAAGAAATCGTTGATTATAATGTAGGGATGCCCCTGGCTGTAACTGATGTTGATTCTGAATTTGTTTTGGCCGATATTGACAGTTCGGTCAGGTCAATCCGATATGCTTATGCTGGAGATAGTAGTGTAACAATGGATGTCAGAAGCTTTGTTCAGGCAGCAATGGAAGATGGTAGAGCACAATTTCAATTTGCCATCTGGTGCGAAGACAATGCTCATGATTTTGTTCGCTTCTTTCTCAGTGACCGTAAATATGATCTCAAGATTATGACAATTAATCAAAAAATAGAGAATTAGATAGAATATATGCAAAAAAAATATATCAAGAACACTGTGCTGGTAGTTTTGATTTTTCTAGGCGTTTTCTTTGTCAATGCTCAGAATTCATTCTATTCGAGTTATGGTCTGGGTAAAAAATATATTGAATCAACAACAAGGATGGCTGGTCTGGGATATTCTGGGTCAGCGGTTTATGATTCTTTGAATATTACTTCTTATAATCCGGCTTTATGGCACAGCTTTTATACAGTTTCCCTGCAGGGTGAACTTAACTATTCATCCATGACAGCTGGAAAAGCAGATGGCCAATTTCAGAGTGCTGATTTGACCGGATTTACTGTAAAAATGCCTTTAGGAAATTATAGTGGCCTTGCCTTTGGTGTAAAGCCGCTTTATAGAACAAATTCAGAGACTATAATTAACGAGTCTATTGATTTTGATAATGGAACTTTAAATTATGAAAATGATTTTTTGACCAAAGGCGGTGTTTCGGAATTTTATATTGGTGGTGGTTATCGAGTCACGAAATATTTAAGTGCAGGTTTAGTGGCCAAATTTCTATTTGGTAAGTATTCCTCAAGACTGAGAACTGAAACTAGTACAAATAATTATTATTTGAATAGCAACAAAAGTGTTAAAGGACGTCAACTGGGTGGCGGACTTTATTGGAGGGTACCGCGCAATTATTCAATAGCCTTGTATTACGATCATAATCTGGATTTTCAGTATGATCGTAAAGTTGCTTATCAGTATGGACCTGGAGATACCACAGGTTATAAAGATATAAATTTTCCATCCAGACTCCAGCTTGGATTTGCTAAAAATCTCAAACCCAATCTAGTGCTGAGCTCTGATATTGTAGTTTCTCATATGCCTCAATCCTTTTCTGATTTTTCTATCTATGGGCAGGGAGAATATCAGGATGCCTATCAGGTCGGGCTTGGGCTGGAACAACGTCCTTCCAATGATTATAATGCAACATTTTTTGAAAGAATGTATTACCGTATCGGAGGATATTATCGTCAGAACGATTATGTAATAGATAATGAAAAGCCCACAGAAATGGGTGTTAGTGCAGGATTCGGCTTGCCTTTTTACAACAGATTTAGCAGATTAGACGTTGCCGTGATTTACTCTGTAACTGATGGATATTTATCGTCAGACATTGGTAAAGAAAATAAAATAACCATAGATCTTGAAATTACAAGTGGAGGTTTGTGGTTTTTTAATGCCCTTCAAAAGTAACCAAGAGCAGGAGTTAGAAATGAAGACAAGAAAAGTATTTTTAGCATTATTTATCCTTCTTAGTTTTTCTCTGTTAATTGTTAACCAATGTGTGCCACCGCCCCCTCAAGAAGGCGGAGAAGAAGCTCAGGTGCAGGATCAGGAAGAGCAGGGATCTACTGATTATGATAGTGATGTGTGTGACCGATATCTTAGCTTTGCCTGGAATTACTATAACAATAGAAACTGGAAACGTGCAATTCTAAATTTTAAAAGAATGGTCGAAAATAATTGTGGCGAAGCTTATGCCGAAGATATTTATATAGATTATGGTCGAGCTTATATGAACCTGGCTAAAAACAATCCTACTTATTATGATTCAGCCATTGGAGTCTTTCTGGAAGGATTGGAATACATGCCGGAAAATGAATATTTAAGAGAAAATATGGCCTATGTCTATGGTCGTCTGGGAGAGACATCTCAGCAGATTAGGCAGTATGAGAAACTCCACGAGATGTATCCTGATAATATTGAATATTTAAGAAAATTGGTACAGTTGAATTTTCAGCAGGAAAATTATCGTGAGGTCTTACGCTTTTCCGATCAGATTTTGGTAATAAATCCCGAAGATGACCAGGCTATTAATGATAAAATGACAGCAATGGAAAAGATGGGTAAAGATGTTATCACTGTTCAGAAAGAGGCCTGGGAGAACAATAAATCTGTTAGAACCGGTCTTGATTATGCTAATGCATTACAGGAACGTGGAGAATACCAGCAAGCGATTCTTGTTTATCAGGAAGTTACCAATCTGGAAATGGATAATTATCAAGCCTGGAATTCAATTGCAGAATGTTACAACAGTCTTGGTAAACCCCAGGAAGCAATTAAAGCCTGGGAAAAAATTGCCAATCAGATTTCCCCGCAGGACATACAGAATATTAAAAAGATTGTAGAAAAATATGTCAGTCTAGGAAAATTTGCCGAAGCTAGAGATTGGGCTAAAACTGCTATCTCGAGAAAAGAATGTGGCCTGTCCTACAAATTGACCGGTGATGTCTATTACGAAGGCGCAGAAAGTTGCCGTGGTAGTGCTCAGCCGGGCTTTGAAGATAAATTGGTTTATAAACTAGCTTTTGACTATTATCAAAAAGCTATGGGATTCGGATTCACTGCGGTAAAAAGCAGAGTCGATCGTCTTAATGAATTCTTGATACCCACAACCCAGGACTGGTTTATGAATAAATATAATCAGGATGGTACGGCCAGAAATGATTATAAGCCTAGAAAAGAATGTTATAGCTGGGTAGAAGAAGCCCCAGAAAAAAGTTAAAACTTCGAGAATATCTATAGACTCTAAAATTGAGAGCTGCAGAAAGAGCAATGCTGGAGTATTAGATTGGGATGACGATTTTGTTGTAGCTGGTTCTATTAGCCTGGTGTAGGAGCATTTCATTTACAGAATTTGGAACCAGAAAAAATACAAAAAGAGTTAATAAAACCAGGAAAAAAATAGAGGGATTTATGGACTACCAAAATGTTCGTGAACAGGATCAAAAGATATTAAAAGCTATTAAAGAGGAAGCAAACCGGGAAAGATTTACTCTAGAACTGATTGCTTCTGAAAATTTTGTCAGCGATGCTGTTCTGGAAACCGCCGGAAGCACAATGACCAATAAATATGCAGAAGGCTATCCCGGGAAACGCTATTATGGTGGTTGTGAAGCAGTTGATAAGGCTGAAAATCTGGCCATTGAAAGAGCCAAAAAATTATTCGACTCAGAATATGCTAATGTCCAGCCTCATTCTGGGTCTCAGGCCAACATGGCTGTCTATTTTTCATTCCTGCAACCCGGTGATACTGTTCTTGGTATGAACCTCAATCATGGTGGCCATTTGACCCATGGTAGCCCTGTAAATTTTTCAGGAAAATTATTCAACATCGTTTCCTATGGTGTGGACAAAAATACAGGCAGAATTGATTATGATCAGGTCGCTCAACAAGCCCGTGAGCATAAACCTAAAATGATCATTGCTGGTGCCAGTGCTTATCCCCGTTTTATTGACTTTGCTAAGTTTAGAGAAATTGCTGATGAGGTTGGCGCCTATTTTGTAACTGATATGGCTCATCCCGCCGGTTTAATTGCTACAGGTGTCCACCCTAGTCCACTCCCTTATGCCCATGCTGTAACCTCTACTACCCACAAAACTCTGAGAGGGCCTCGTGGTGGTTTGATTCTGATGGGAAAGGATTATGAAAACCCCATGGGAATCAAGACCCGCAAAACTAAGCGCACAAAAATGATGTCCGAGATTATTAATTCTAATGTTATGCCTGGAATTCAGGGTGGTCCACTTATGCACATTATCGCAGCTAAGGCAGTTGCTTTTGGTGAAGCGCTGAAGCCGGAATTCAAAACCTATTGTGAACAAATTGTAAAAAATGCCAAAGCTCTGGCGGAAGAATTAAATCGCCATGATTTTAGTTTGATCTCCGGAGGCACTGATAACCATCTAATTTTGATAAATTTAGAGAATAAAGGGGTAACAGGAAAACAAGCAGAACAGGCTCTGGAAGAAGCCGGTATTACAACCAACAAAAATATGGTGCCTTTTGATAAACGTAGCCCCTTTGTTACCAGCGGTGTTCGGCTGGGAACTCCTGCTCTTACGACCCGGGGTATGAAAGAAAAGGAAATGAAAATAATTGCCGGATTAATTAATCGAGTAGTAGATAATCATGATAATAAAGAGGAAAAAGATAAGGTCCATAGAGAAGTTCAAGAATTATGTGCCCAGTTTCCTCTATACGATAAATTGGATATATAAAAATGAAATGTCCATATTGTGGGTCTCAGGACAATAAAGTAATCGATTCCCGTTCCGCTCAAAAAGACCGGTCAATAAGGCGGAGACGCGAGTGTAATAACTGTAATAGGCGCTTTACAACCTATGAGCATGTGATGGGCTTTCCGCTCAAAGTTATAAAATCCGATGGTACCAGAGAAGATTTTGACAGGTCAAAGCTGGAAAAAAGCATTCAAATAGCGTGCAATAAACGGCCTATTCCTGCTGATAAGATTGAAAAGATGGTTTTGAGAATTGAGACAGAAATTGAAAACAAAGATGGCTCCGAAGTTAAAGCCAATTTGATCGGTGAGCTTGTAATGCAGGAATTGCGAGATCTAGACGATGTGGCTTACATTCGATACGCTTCCGTTTACAAAAAATTTCGGGACCTTAATGAGTTTAGAAATCAAATTAATAAGTTCGACAGCAAATAAGAGGGGAACTTTCCATTCGGTTCCTAGTATATAGTTTGCAAAAGGGCTGAAAAATTACAGGAGATATTTTCTTGTAAATTGGTTAGCAAAATCTTAAATTTTTGAGTATTAAACAGAGGTGGTCTATTAAACGAAATTGATAAGCCGTTTTTATTCTAAAAATTTTGCTACTCATGAAACTTGTGGAGAGGTACAACCGGTATAGCCGGTTTTTTATTATTAACAGGAGGATAAAATGAAAAGATATTTATTACTCATTCCTATAATAATGCTCTTGAGCGTTAGTGTTTTTGCCCAGGGTGAAGCCGGAGCTGTCTGGCTTTTAATTAGACCGGGCGCCAGAGCATGTGGTATGGGAGAAGTCGGTGGCGCTGTTGCCGATGATGCTTATGCTACTTACTATAATCCAGCCGGATTAGGTTTTCAGTCAGAGCGGGAACTTTCCGTCATGCACACAAAATGGCTGCCCAATCTAGCATCCGATCTCTATTACGATTTTATCGGATATAAACAATATTTCCAGGATTATGGAACTATTGGTGGAAATGTGACTATTATGAATCTTGGTGAGCAAACCCGAACCGATGAAACAGGAAATAAGTTGGGGACATTTCGATCCTATATGCTGGCTGCGACAGCATCCTATGGAACACGCCTTTCCAGAACAGCATCTTTTGGCTTAAATGTAAAATTGATTCACCAGCATCTCACAGATAGAGGAGCTGGAGCAGAACAGGGTGATGGAAATGCTACCAATTTTGCCTTTGATATTGGCTATCTAAAGAAAGAATTTTTGTTAAATAATTTATCTCTTGGATTAAGTATCCAAAATATTGGTAATAAGATCACTTTTATTGATGCTGCTCAGGCCGACCCTATGCCCACCAATCTGAAACTAGGTCTTAATTACGAAATAAAGGGCGAGCACAATTCTCTCAAAATTGCTTATGATCTCAACAAATTGCTGGTTACAAAGTATCCTGATCGAGATATAGATGGTGACGGCAAAGTTGGCTATTACAATGAGGAGGGCGAATATGTCGGCCCCAAAGGTGAATACAATGCTGATTCCAAGCATGAAGCAGCCCATTCTGAATCCTGGTATACAGCAATTTTTACCTCCTGGGTAGATGATTGGCTTCTCCTGCATGATTCTGCTGCCGATGGTATTGGTGAAGATGATGAAGATGGTGATACTGACGATGGAAAATTGAGCAATGAACTGGAAAAATTAGTTCACAATTTTGGTATAGAATACTGGTATGCAAATCGCTTTGCAGTACGAGTTGGCTTTATATATGACAAAGCCGGCGATATTACTATGAAGGGCAAATATCCTGTTCCCACTTTTGGTGCTGGTTTGAGATATGCCGGTATGGGCTTTGATTTTGGCTATACTGCTGGTGAACAGGGGCATCCTAGAGCCAATACAATGCACTTTTCAATGAATATTGCTTTTTAACTAAGACTTAGATAATTAGAATGAAAAATAAATTATTTCTATTATTTATTGTCCTTGGGATAGTAATATCCTATGGAGCGGACGATATCACTATGTGTGGTATTCGAGTCTCTTTTGCTCCCGATCAAAATGATGCTACTAGCGGGAATGGACAATTTCTCCTATCCAAGGATAGCGTAGATATGGATATTCTTGAACCTTTACCTGTTGATCCCCCTCCTCATGACAAATATTATTTTCAGGATCATTTCAAAGCTGTTGCCAACTATTATTATCATGCTTCAGGTGGCGCAGTTCGTATTGATACGGTCAATTCTAAAATTTATCCCGATGGAGCCAAAGATTCCTATCAGCTAGAATCAGAAATGGCCTATTACCATCCCTTTTTAAAGGAGGATTCAGTTGATATTCGGCTCAATGAATTAATTTACGACGCTATTCATGTTGCTGATTCGAATGTGGATTTTAGTGATTATGATCTAGTAGTAATCTTTCATGCTGGATTGGGACAAATTTACAATATTGAAATGGACCCGACTCCAAAGGACATAAAATCAGCTTACATGGGAAAAGAAGACTTTAATCAATATCTGGGATTGGAAAATGGAATCCAGGTCGATAATGGCGAAAATTATGTAACCGATGCTATTATTCTTCCAGAAACGCAAAATTATATTCAATATGATAACTGGGACGAGGTTTTTGGGCAACTGGAAAATCCGCAGGAATATCAATTTGGCTTGAATGGAACATTTGCGCTCATGATGGGCTTCTATCTTGGCTTGCCCTCCTTATCTGATACATCAGGTGGCTCGGGAGTTGGCAAGTTTGGTTTAATGGACCAGGGCTCTGCCAATTTAAACAGCCTGGTTCCAGGACTTCCTTCAGCCTGGGAAAGAACCTATCTGGGCTGGGAAGAACCAGTGACAATTAATAAGAACCATCCTGACATCAATGTTTCCTATACAGAAAGCGGTCAAGACTCAATATTGTTGAAAATTCCAATTGACAGTGATGAATATTATTTAGTTGAGAATCGTTGCAATTTTTTGCATAACAATGTTAATCTGGACACACTCAGAAATCGTGAGTACCGGGAAAATGAAGATCAGTATGAAGATAGCTATCCTTCTCTTTTACCACTTATCAAGGATTCTATCGGTGCTAAATTTTCAAATAATGGCGTCCTTCTTTCAGTTCCCCGTCATGATATTGGGCTACCTGGATCAGGACTTCTGATCTGGCATATTGATGAAAGTATAATTAACAGGCACATTGATGACAATATGGTCAATATCAGTAAATATGAGCATGGTGTCGATTTAGAAGAAGGCGATGGTGCTCAGGATTTTGGTTTTGAAGGCCCTATTCTCGGTCCTAATGTTGAAATTGGCTGGGCTTTTGATCCCT
>DATGCI010000127.1:0-2182 GCA_035312185.1 bacterium | reverse complement strand
TAATTTCCGGGTCATTCTGCTGTGCGTGGCTTTGCTCTTCTTTTCCTTTTTTGCCGTTAAAAAAGTAAAGCTGATCAATCAGCCCCTCTAATTTCTTGCGAGACTGGTTCAAAAGTCCATTATCCGTTGGATAGGCAATATACTGATCGGCCACAGTTGCATCAGCCTGCATTTTACCTTTGTTTGGAGGATCCGACTGATCATTATCTTTTTTATTATGTTTCTTGTCCTCTTCTTGGCTAACGGAGTTTATAAGGTCTACAGTGAGTGAATCAAAAGCTTCATGCCCTACTCGCTTTCTGATTTCCACAAACAGGGAAGGATCAAAAACAGGTTGGGGATCAAATTCCTTCAATCCAATAAAGAACTGCATATAGGGATTTTCCTGTATTGCATCTACAACACCTCTGTCATCGAGTTTTTCAATGTGTTTTATGATCAAGGCACCTAAGACAATACGGGGAGACACAGCTGGTCGGCCAAAGCTTTTGTTCATCATGGATATGTAAATGGAGGCGAACTTATCCCAGGGAACCACTTCAGCAAGCTTTACCCATCTATTCTCAGGCAACAGGCTGGTTTGGAAAGGAGTTTTAAATTCCTCAATGGTCAATTGCCTTGTTGATTCATATCGTATCATAATGCAAGGTTTTTTCTTAAAAATACGGTTTTACCTTGCATTTTGGAAAAATATTTGGATATATTTATTAACATTATCTGTTGATAATCAACAATTTAATCTGAATTTAATAGTTTTTCAGCAAACCCTATTTAATCTCGAGATATTTTTTTATTCTGGAAATGAAATCTTGCATTTCTCCAAACATTTCAACGACATCATCTCTTCCAAAATCAACATAGAGATCATAATCTCCTTTAGACCTCGCATTAAAAGCTTGGTTTATATATTCGCCATACTGGGGTTCTATTGAACCTTTGTGTATAAAATTCTTATTAAACCATCCAATCAATCGTGAATGTTTGGATGTCTCAAATTGATATGCCAATCCTAACGCCAATAATGAATAGAACATTCCATAATAAATACGATTCACCGCAGCACGATATCTATCATTATCAATTAAGAGTTGAACGTCATTTATCGTCTCATTGGCTTGTTCTAATCTATAGTTAATTAAGCTATTTCGGTCATCGTCTTCTATAGTCATGCGTATATGCCGTTTCTTAGTGCATTAATGAAAATAGGCTGCTTACCACGTAATGATTTTAATTCTTTGGTTGATAGAATATGAACATCTATAATAATATCATATTTTAAATCAATATCGAAACAAAGATTAATTATTTTTCTTTCGTCCTGGTGGGTATAATCCTGTTTTAATATAACAAGTATATCATAATCAGAATCCTTATTAGAATCACCTCTAGCTTGAGAACCAAATAATATCACATCTTTTATGGAATCTCCATAATTTTGCCTAAGATGTATCTTCAAATCAGTCAATATTTTATGCTTATCTATCATGCTTTATTTTTCCCCAATTTACAAAATTTTCATGATTTGGCGAGAACTTCTTTAAAGCTCGCCTATAACGGAAAGCTGTATGAACCGAGAGGGATGAAAAAGTACGAACTATTGCCCTGGTAGAAAATTTTGTTAAACTTGATGACTGAATCCGCTGGAACTCTTCCCGCATGGTTTATACAGCATGTTGGCGCACGTTTTTATTTTCATAATGCGCTATTTATGGCATTATTCCATGGTTGAAAGACATGGAGAATAATTAACTAATCGTAATGAAACCTGCATTTAGCAATTAATATTTCACCCTCACGGTATTTATAAATTAATCGGTGCTCATCAGTAATCCGACGTGACCAAAATCCTTTGTATTTGTATTTCAAAGGTTCGGGTTTCCCAAGGCCAGAATAGGGATTACGGGCGATATCCTTAAGTAGTTTATTTATCCTTTTGAGTATTTTCTTGTCGGTCCTTTGCCAATACAAGTAGTCTTCCCAAGACTCATCTACAAATATATATTTCATTAGTCAAACAAGTCTTTTTCAAATGATGAGCCTTTATTTAACTTTTCAATTGCCGAATCCAGACGTTTTTCATTAGTCTTGGAAGATAATTCATGTTGGGTGGCATGGAGTGAATTATATTCATCTAATGACATAATCACGACTCCATTATCTTTTCCTCGATTAATTATCAATG
>DATGCI010000126.1:0-5439 GCA_035312185.1 bacterium | reverse complement strand
GGGCTCACTGAAATACGCAAGAGTGGGGAGTATCTGCTGGAGCTCATTGAGGATATACTGATGCTGATTCGATCAGATGATCAGGATATAGTCGTCAATCAAGACAATTTTGATCTCCACAAAATAGTATCTAATTTACCTAAAATGTTCAAAAACAAGATTGAAGGAACAGACCTGAACATAAAAACTTTTGTAGAGAATGATGTACCTCAATATGTTAAAACTGATCGTGAAAAATTCAGACAGATAATGATCAATTTACTTGGTAATGCTATCAAATATACTGAAGAAGGATCTATTCAAATTCAATGTTTGATCGATGAATCTGGGCAAAAAGATGATAAAGAGGATAGTGATGATCAATTTAGTATTGCTTTAAAAGTCTCCGATACTGGTGTGGGTATCAAAGAAGATCAACAGGAACGCATTTTTAATCTCTTTGTACAGGCGGAGGAAGGTCAGACCCTAGAAAAGGGAACAGGTCTTGGGTTGCCATTGAGTAGAAAATATGCTCGAGCATTGGGTGGCGATATTAAAGTAAAAAGTACTTTTGGTGAAGGAAGCACCTTTACTTTTATGTTTAAAGCCCAAAAAGGTAAACCTGTAAAATCAGTAACCAAAAGAATAAAAGCACTTAAAGATGATTCTAAACCGGCCCGAATATTAATCGTTGACGACAAGAAATCCAATCGGATTATGCTCGGAAAAATGCTGTCTGATATAGGATTTACGACTGAAATGGTAAGAAGTGGTAGTGAAGCTATTAAAGCTATAAAGCAAAATAAATATTATTTGCTTGTACTGCTTGATCTTCGAATGCCGAAAATGGATGGTCGGGAAACACTCCAAAAAATACGTGAATTGAAAGCAGGTAAAAATATAACTGTCTTCTTCATTACTGCTTCTATGGGTGGTGCTGATGATCTATCTGATACTTCTGCTGCTGATGTTATAGAAAAGCCCTTCAAGGAACGACAATTGCTGGAAAAAATTCAAGCTGCCACTCAGATTGAATATGAATATGATAAATATACAATTGAAGAAGATAAACAGGAAACTAAAGACCAGGAACAAATTCATGAGGGAATCGCGGCTCTACCTGAAAAATTAATAGACAAAATCATAAAAAATATTAATCGGGGAGAAGTCCATGAATTGCGCATAATGGTTGAAGAAATTGAAGCCAAAGATGCGGAAACAGCTCAAGTTCTCTCAGAAATGGTCGATAATTATAATTACGATGGCTTATTAAAACTGATAAACCATTCCAGGGAGGAATAAATGTCACAAGATAATAAAACAATCATGATAGTTGACGATGAGGCTGAAAATCTTAGAATTCTGGAACAGATGCTTCAGGTGGAATGGGGCAATGTAGTCGCTTTCCCTAACGGTGAAATGGCTCTAGAAGCTGCCCAAAAAAACCCCCCTGATCTCGTTCTTCTGGATATTAGAATGCCGGGAATGAGTGGCTTCAGCGTTTGTGATAAATTCAAAGAAAATGATAAACTAAAGGACATTCCTGTGATTTTCCTGAGTGCGCTAAGTGGTGCTCAAAACAAAGTCTTTGCTTTTGAAAAAGGTGCTGTGGATTATATCACCAAGCCTCTCCAGGAAGCCGAAGTTCTGGCCAGGGTTAGAACGCATATCAAACTGGTTGATTATCAAAATAATTTAAAAAAGATGGTTAAAAAGCGGACAGAAACAATTGAAAAGATCTCTGATCGACTTCATAAATGGGATCAGACCAAAAATATATGGCTTCGCCAAATAACCAAAAATTTGCAGGAAGTTCTTGATAATATTTCTGAAACCTTTAACTCTATTTCAACAAAGCAAAATGATATAAAAGATGAATACTTTCAGGAATTGGTGGATACTTATGAGGATCAGTGGGAAAGAATTGAAAATTTAATGAACCATACCAGAGAAGTTACAAGTCTGGATCCAACAACTGCTGAGTTCGATTTTACCGGAGTTAATCTGGATAATGCTATTGGTAAAGCCATTCAAGAAAAGAATGTACTCAAAGAAATACTTGAAATTAAATCAGACCAGCACACAAAAAATCTAAAAGTTCCCGGTCCGGCTCCTCTTATTAAAAGAGCTTTACTGGACATTATTCTTCTGATCAGAGCCTTTTTACAACCAGATCAAAAAATATATATCTACTGTTCTGAAAATAAAAATCGCGTTAAAATAAATATCCAATCTAAGGAAAATAAACTTCTTGATAAAGGTATTGTGGAATACTTTGAAGCAGGCATAATGGATACGATTGATGATAATTTTCAGGATCTGACTCCTGGAATTATTCTAGCACGAAATATTATAGAACTTCTGAATGGTAATATTGTGGTTACCGGGCAGGAAGATGAGTTTATAAAAATAATTGTAGTACTACCAAAAGCCTTTCAGGAAGAATCTTTCTGAGGTAAATATATAAATTTAGCAGGAGATATAATGAATAAAATAAATTCCAGTATTATGATTGTTGATGATGAGCCCCAGAATCTAAAAGTTCTGGAAAATATGCTGGTTAGTGAATGGGGCAATGTTGTTGCTTTTCCGAGAGGAGAAATGGCACTCAGGGCTGCCCGAAAAGATCCGCCAGATCTTGTCCTTCTTGATATAAGAATGCCTGGTATGAATGGCTATGAAGTTTGTGAAGAATTCAAGTCTAGTAAAAGACTAAAAAATATTCCAATTATTTTTCTGAGTGCTTTGAGTGAAACAACAGACAAAATAAAGGCCTTTGAAGCTGGAGCAGTGGACTATATTACCAAACCGCTCAGTGAAGTCGAGGTTTTAGCTCGAGTTGGAACCCACATGGCCAAACGTCGCTATGAGCTCTACCTAGAAGAATTGGTTATGAAGCGGACCACTGAAATTCAGCAATATGCTGAAGAACAAAAATTGCTGCTTGATAATATTGAAATTCAGGTTTGGTACTTGACCGATCCTCATACCTATGGAACTGTCAACCAGGCTCACGCTGAGTTTAATAATCTTGAAAAAAGCGATATGGAATACCGCAGTGTTAAATCCGTTTTACCAGAAAATGTAGCCCAGGTTTATAAATTGGGAAATAAAGATGTTTTTGAAACCGGTCGGCAGATTACACTGGAACAAACAGTTGAAATTGACAGTGATGAGAGAATCTTAACTATGCAAAAAACTCCCTACCTAACCAGTGATGGTGACGTTGAATTTGTCGTCTGTTCAGCTGAAGATGTTACCCAGGAAAGAAATATGGAAAAACAGGTTCGACAAACCCAAAAGCTGGAGTCAATCGGAAGTCTGGCTACTGGTGTATCCCATGATTTTAATAATCTACTGTCAGTTATCAAGGGCTCAGCCCAGATGTTGCAGGAAGATTTGAAAGGTAAATCACAATACGAAGCCAAAATCGATAGAATTGTAAAAGCTACTGACCGGGCTAGTGATGTGATTGATCAACTTCTGCTCTTTAGCCGCAAAAAAGAAGTCGAAATGGAACCTCTTGAACTCAATGATAATATTGAGAGACTTTTAAAAATGTTACAAAGATTGTTAGGTGAAAACATCGTAGTTGAAAAAGATTTTGATGATGATCTTCCCCAGATCAATGCTGACAGAGGAAATCTAGATCAAGTAGTTATGAATCTTGTGGTAAATGCTCGTGACGCTATGCCCGATGGGGGAGTTATCAAGATTAAAACTGAGACAAAAATGCTGACCTATGATGATCTGGAAGATAAAGATGAAAAATATATTAGGCTAATAGTTGAAGATAATGGAACGGGAATCGAGCAAAAAGACCTGGAACATATTTTTGATCCCTTCTTTACAACTAAGGAAGAAGGCAAAGGAACCGGGATGGGACTTTCAGTTGTATATGGAATTGTTAAAAAACATGACGGTGATATTAATGTGGAAAGTCACGCTGGACAAGGTACAAAATTTATCATTGATCTACCTGCTCATGAGGAGACTCAATATACTGATAAAACTATCAAAATCACAGGTGATATCAAATTTGATGGGAGGGGACGTCACATTCTCTTGATTGAAGATGATCAGGAAGTCCTTGATAGTCTAAAAGAAGTTCTTCAGACTCATAATTATCGGGTCGATACAACCCATAAAGGTAGTAGTGGACTCAAAAAGTTTAGACTCCATACAAATAAGTACGATCTGGTTATCTCCGATGTTATTTTGCCTGATGTTCATGCCCTGGGACTGGTTGATTACTTCAAAAGTCTGCGTAATGATGTAAACATCCTCCTTATCAGTGGATACACTGATGCTCAACTCCATCGCAACGAAATTATTGACCGGGATATTCCCTTTATTCGCAAACCTCTAGATGTCAAAGATGTTTTGCAAAAAATTGAAGATATTTGTTAATAAATGAGATAATATTTTCGGGGAAAATATGAGAAGACAAAGATCTTTGCTCGCCAAACTAGTTATTACAATGCTGGCTCTTCTGGTAACCAGTGCAGTTGTGCCTGGAATCAGTATAACTGGTGTTGGGGCCGGTTTTTTAGCCGCTATTATTTTTGGCTTGGTCAATATATTTTTAAAACCAATTTTTATAATTTTTACAATTCCGATCACAGTGTTTACTTTTGGTATCTTTTTACTTGTGATTAATGGTTTGATGCTGTGGATAACTTCTGAGATTGTCTCTGGATTCTCTATTTCCGGCCTGGGATCAGCAATTGTAGGTTCAATTTTGCTTAGTATCGTGACCTGGATGATAAATTCCATCCTGGATAATAATCGTGTCTAAATAAAAACCTTGCAGGTTTTCAAAAACATGATATTCGAGTATCAAAAATCTCATTGCGAGATCAAGTTTTTTTCTCACTTTGAATATATAAGGTTTGATGAAATTCCTATTTAATTGAAAACGTAGCTTTTAACTGAATTTTTGACAAAAACAAGCCCCATCGGGGTTTATTTATTGTGCTTGGTTTCTGATTTCGTGGTCAATAGTAATTTTTAAATATTAATTTCTTAGTATATTTAAACAAGTTCAGGGAAATTAGATTGCTAAAGTTTATCATGATCCCCTTTTAAGCAATAAAGGTTTTTTGGGATATTTGTAAACCGCATAAATAGCAAATTAACCAGAAAAAAATATATTTTTCAAACAAGTTATTCAGATAATAAATAAATGAATATATAAATGGGGAAATTTTGCAGAATGTTGGTAAAACCTAGCCCCGCTAGGGGCGACATATTTGTAGCAGAGAAATGGTCCAAAAATATCAGAGCCTCGTAGAGGCGGCATATTCAATTTTCAATCCAGAAATATCAATTACATAGGGATAAAGAATAAAATTGTTTCGCCCCTACGGGGCTCTGTGATGAAGCTGGCAGCTATATTTTCTACAAATATGTCGCCCCTCTGGGGCTATTTAATAGTGCCATAGATTTAAATTGTATGAT
>DATGCI010000125.1:0-7089 GCA_035312185.1 bacterium | reverse complement strand
ACTTGACCTTGCTTTTGAAGTTCTGAACGAACCTCATGATAAATTAACCCCGGAACTCTGGAATTTTTATTCAATGGAACTTGTTGAAATTATTAGAAAAAATAATCCTGACCGTCCTATAATTATTGGCACTGCTAATTGGGGTGGACTATCGGCTTTATCGGATTTGAAATTACCTGATGATGATAAATTAATTCTGACAATGCATTATTACGAGCCCTTTGAATTTACCCATCAAGGTGCAGAATGGGTTGATGGAAGTGGTGATTGGATGGGGACAACCTGGCGAAATAGAGCATCTCAAGTACAGAATATTGTTAGCGACTTTATAACGATTGATCAGTGGGCCCAAAAAAATAATGTACCTGTATTTATTGGAGAGTTTGGCGCTTACAGCAAAGCGGATTCTACATCCCGACATTTATGGACTGAGAGAGTCCGAGAAGAAGCCGAAGCTCGTAATTTTAGCTGGTCTTACTGGGAATTTTGTTCGGGCTTTGGTGCTTATAATGCCCAGATTGGTGAATGGAGAAAATTTTTGCTAACTGCCCTTATTCCAGAATAATTAATGAAAAAAATAAATATCCTAATATTACTGACTATAATGCTATCCTTAATTTCTGCCAAAGAATATTATGGAGCAGAATTAAGAACAAAGGCTGCTTATATTTATGGCAGATTTGATGTTTGCTATAAAGCATCACCAGCCAGTGGCCAATTGTCCACGTTCTTTACCTATCACGAACTGGGCTCAGAAGGAATCAATGAATGGAACGAGATCGATATTGAGATAATGGGCCGATTTGATGATAATGTTCAGTTTAATACTATTACACCTGGTCGGGCTAACCATGTTCGTAATCAGCGCGTTAATTTTGACCCTTCGGCCGATTTTCATCACTATGCAATCGAATGGACTCCCGATTATGTAGCCTGGTTTGTCGATAGCATAGAGGTTTACCGACAGAATGGAGCGCATATTTCTACTCTAACAGAAAATCAGAAAATGATGATGAATATCTGGCAGCCTGTTTATCAAGATTGGGTCGGAACTTTTGATCCCAATGAGTTACCACAATTTGCCTATTATGATTGGATTCGATATAGCTCCTACACTCCTGGTCAAGGAAATATTGGGACGGATGATAATTTTACAGTGGAATGGCATGACGATTTTGATAGCCTTAATACTGAGCGATGGACACGAGCTACTCACACATGGAATGGGAATAATTCTGATTTTATTCCTCAAAATGTGGTTTTTCAAAATGGCAATATGATTCTATGCCTAACTGATAAGGAAAATCCTGGATATGTAGATAAAAATGATCCTTTTATCAAATCAGCCCGACTAATTAATAATAAAATAAGATTAGTTTTTTCTGAGGAGGTTCATGAAGGTGCTGTTTCTCAACTCAGTACATATGCTCTATCTGGAGAACCGGGAAAACTTTCATCAGTTAAAATAATTGATAAAAAAACCGTTGAACTGCAAACCGAAAATATATGTTATGATTCTACTTATACGATTTTTGCTTCTGGAATAGAAGATTTATTTCAGAATAAAAATATGGCTGCTTCCTCACCGATTATAATGCCTGCTGGGCGAAGTTTTCCTATGTTTATTAATGTTGGGGGGAAACAAGAATTACAATATCAAACTGATGCCAATTGGACTAACAATTACTATGGTAGAATTGGCGGTACAGCTTATTCCACATCAGGTGAAATTGCAAATACTCAGGAAGACAAGATTTTTCATACCTTTATTAATGGCGCTGTTGAATATAAAATTGCTGTCCCCAACGGCAATTACGATATAATCTTGATGATGATGGAAAATTATTTTGACCAGGAAGGGAAACGAATATTTAATATTTCTATTGAAAATCAGAAAATAATCGATTCCCTGGATATTTTTAAAGAAATAGGCAAAAATTATGCTTTCAATTGTCAGGCCCGCAATATTAATATTCAGGATGGAATTATTGATATTTACTTCAGTGAAATCAGAGATTTTGGAGTATTGAATGGTATTAAAATTTTCCAGAATTCAACAGATATTCATGATCAAAAATCTATTCAGCCCAAATTTAAACTATATCAAAATTATCCTAATCCATTTAATTCCAGTACAAATATTAAATTTGAAATACATGAAGAAGGCTTATATATCTTATCAATTTATAATCTTATCGGTGAAGAAATTGAATGTTTAATGAATGAAAAATTAAAACCAGGACATTACAAATACCAGTGGCAGAGCGCATTACCTACTGGAATTTATATTTACCGATTAGAATCAGTTAAAAGCCCGCCAAAAATGCGCCACAAAAAAATGATTTTGATAAAATAGAGAGAAATATGAAATTAAAATATATCTTTAAATTATTACTAGTTCTTATCGCATTCTTACAATGTGGCCCCACATCTTCCGATAATACTAAAAATGACCAGAAATGGGAACTTGAGGGCTGGAATATGGTCTGGCATGATGAATTTGATGCTGATTCGCTGAACACAATGCTCTGGAAATATGAAATCGGTGGTCATGGTTGGGGGAACAATGAGGAGCAATATTATACTGATAGAAATCGAAATTCCTATCTTGAAGACGGAAAATTGGTTATTAAGGCCCGTAAAGAAAATTATGAAAATAGTAAATACACATCAGCCCGATTGAATACACGGCAGGGCTGGACTTACGGGCGTTTTGATATAAGGGCGAAGTTGCCTATTGGTAGAGGGACCTGGCCGGCGATCTGGATGTTGCCAGACGACTGGACTGTAGGTACAGGAGAATGGCCTGCTGTCGGCGAAATAGACATTATGGAGCACGTTGGATATGATCCCGGTCAGGTACATGCTTCAATCCATACTGAAGCCTACAATCATATGAAAGGAACCCAGAAAACAGCCCATATATTTGATTCTACAGTTTATTCCGACTTCCATGTTTATTCTTTAGAATGGGAGCAAAATTATATTAAAGTTTCAATGGATGATTCCCTGTATTTTATTTATGAAAAAGAGAATGATGCTGATTGGAGAACTTGGCCTTTTACTCAGGATTTTCATATACTCCTGAATCTGGCAATTGGAGGCAGCTGGGGAGGTGTCGAAGGCATTGACGATGGTATTTTTCCTGCAGAATTTGTTATTGATTATGTAAGAGTTTATGAAAAGAAATAGAAAAAACGGAGCAAACATGTTCATTAGAAATTGTCTTAGTCTAGGTATTATATCCACTATTATTTTATTGGCAGTAAATCTTAGCGGTAGTACAATTGCCATGAAAGTTGATAGCCTTTTAAATGAAATGACTCTCAAGGAAAAGATTGGTCAGCTCAATCAATACAGCAGCACCTGGCAACTGACCGGACCTAAACCAACCCAAAAAGGTAATGAAGAACGCTATGAAGACCTGACAAATGGTTTGGTTGGATCCATGCTTAACGTTGTCACTGTAGATGAAATAAAAAGAGCGCAGGAATTGGCTGTCGAGAATAGTCGGTTGGGGATACCTTTGCTGTTTGGCCTGGATGTGATCCATGGTTACAAAACTATGTTTCCAATTCCCTTAGCCCAGGCTGCTAGCTGGGATATGAAAGCTATTGAAAAATCAGCTCGCATTTCTGCCAAAGAAGCCTCGGCTTCTGGAATCACCTGGACCTTTGCTCCAATGGTTGACCTGACTAGAGATCCCCGCTGGGGCAGAATAATGGAATGTGCAGGCGAAGATCCTTACTTAGGTGCCCATTTTGGAAAAGCTCTGGTAAGAGGTTACCAGGGTGAGGATCTGGATTCCGACAATACAATTGCCGCCTGTGTGAAACATTTTGCTGCCTATGGTGCACCAGAAGCGGGAAGAGAATACAACCGGGTTAGCATTTCCAATTATGATCTCTATAATATTTATTTACCACCCTACAAAGCCTGCATAGATGAGGATGTCAAAACTGTAATGAATGCCTTCAATACTCTCAATGGAGTTCCGGCCACTGGTAATCAATTTCTGGTCAATGGAATTCTACGTGGTAAATGGGATTTCCCGGGCTTTATTTTATCTGACTGGGCTACAATCAGTGAATTGATAACCCATGGTGTGGCTAAAGATTTGAAACAGGCAGCAAAAATAGCCATAGAAGGTGGCACTGATGTCGATATGGAGAGCAGCGCTTATATAGATCATCTAGAAGAATTGATTCTTGATGGCGAAGTTAGTGAAAAATTACTTGATGATGCTGTTCGAAGAATTCTGACAGTTAAATTTGAATTGGGACTTTTTGATGACCCTTATAAATACTGTTCCAAGGAAAGAGAAAAAGAACAGGTCTATACGGAAGCAAATCATAAAGCTGCCCTGGAAATGGCAAAAAAATCGATTGTATTGTTAAAAAATGAAAATGATATATTACCTTTGAATAAGGGAATCGAAAGTATCGCTGTAGTAGGTCCACTGGCTGCTGACAAAGATGCTGCTCTTGGCAACTGGCGCTGTCAGGCAAAAAGTAATTCTGCTGTTTCTCTTTTAACTGCCATTAAAAATACGGTCTCAGCAAAAACGAAGATAAATTATTCTAAAGGTTGCGACCTTGTCAAAATGGAAGGTGATTATCAAGATTACAAACCTGTCCAGATTAATAAAACCGACACTTCAGGAATTGGTGAAGCCGTTGCAGCAGCTCGTAATTCTGATATAATTATTGCAGCAGTTGGTGAGACAGCCCTATTATCAGGGGAAGGTCGTTCACGACAGGATATTGATCTGCCTGGCGTTCAGAAAACCCTGCTTCAAGAATTAAAAAAGACCGGGAAACCTCTGGTTGTAGTGCTTTTCAATGGTCGGCCTTTAACAATAAATTGGACATCGGAAAATGCTTCTGCAATTGTGGAGGGATGGCTGGCCGGATCTCAATCAGGTAACGCTCTTGCCTCCGTTTTATTTGGCGACTACAATCCTTCTGGAAAACTGCCTGTTACTTTTCCAAGAAATGTTGGCCAAATTCCAATTTATTATAATCATTTAAATACCGGTCGTCCTAAACTTGATGAAAACACAGTGTTTGTCTCCCGCTATATCGATGGGCCTAATACGCCGCTTTATCCTTTTGGATATGGATTGAGCTATACAGATTTTAAATATTCTGATTTAAAGATTAGCGACACCAAAATAACAAAAGATCAAACTCTCAAAGTCACAGTTGCTGTAAAAAATACTGGTGAAAGAAAAGGTGAAGAGGTCGTCCAACTTTATATTCGGGATCTTGTCGCCAGTTATTCCCGACCGGTCAAGGAATTAAAAGGCTTCAAAAAAATCAGCCTGGATCCTGGTCAAAAAGAGAAAGTAAAATTTTATCTGAATAAAGATAAACTAAGCTTTTACAATAATCAATATGAGCAAATGTGCGAGCCCGGTCAATTTGAAGTAATGGTCGGCGGGAATTCTTTCGATCTACTCAAGACGAGTTTCAAATTGGTCGATTAATTTTCTCTTTTTGTTTAAGTGCTTGGATTATAATAGTTATATTGATTAAAAAAATTAAATGAATTTGTCATTCTTTTTTATATAGGCTTAACTGGCCTCATTTTTGAATGTACTTATTGGTTAATTGAAAATTAAATAGATTTTGATAATCAATAAATGAGGTGAGTTATCAAAAAATACAAAAATAAAACCAAATTAGTCGTAAATAAAAATTCTAGGCTAAATAATATCAAGCTTTTAAAATATTTATTAATTGCTAAGATAATTAGCCGGCAATTTTAATTTCAATCCCAAAAAAACTTAATTTAGATCCTGAAATTGTAATATTATCTGGGGAGATTATTAATTTAATAATCAAAATATTTTGAAATTATTAATAATAATACAGAGAATCATTGATAATTATAGGAGTAAAAATGCATCATCTAAATAAAATATTTCTAATTATTTTAGTAATTAGTTCTACTCTTTTCTCTAATGATTGGCAAGTAGTTTGGCAGGATGAATTTAATTCTCAGATTTCAGATGATTGGATTCTTGTGACCGGATATGGTAGCTGGGGCTGGGGTAATGATGAATGGCAGAATTATACCCGTGATAATGCCTATATTGAAGATAGTTGTTTAGTAATAAAAGCCACACTTGAGGGCCAGCCTGGTAAAAGAGATGGCAGTATCCAATCAGCACGCTTAAAAACACAGGGAAACTACGAGGTCAAGTATGGAAAAATTGAAGCCCGCATAAAAATGCCGCGAGGAGTTGGCTTATGGCCAGCTTTCTGGATGCTAGGCTCAAATATTAATGAAGTAAGCTGGCCAGCTTGCGGCGAAATAGATATTATGGAAAATGTAAATGGTGAAAGCAGTATTTATGGTACTGCTCATTGGGATGCTAATGGACACGCCAGTTATGGCAATTCCGTGGATGGCGTGAATATAGAAGAGTTCCACGTTTATTCCATTATCTGGGACAATAAGTATATACGCTGGGAATTGGATGGAAACGAGTACAATAGATTAAGCATTACTTCGGCGAGCTTGAGTGAATTTCAGCAACCTTTTTATCTTCTTCTCAATATGGCCGTAGGGGGGCAGTGGCCCTCAGATCCAGAAGCTTCTAGTTTCCCTGCTGAAATGCTAATTGATTACGTTCGGGTTTATTCTAACGCTAAACCCAGTCTATCCTCTTCACAATCTTCATTGAGCTTTGAAATGATCGATGAAAATGCTGATAATATTCCACCCCATACTATTACAGTTAACAATATAGGCAGTGATACACTTGATAATCTTCAGGTTGATTCCCAGGTTGATTGGATCGATATAAACTGGAAAGATAATGAGGGAAATGAACAAATATTTGATGTGGCCCTGAGTCCTGAAGCCAATGATCTAAGTCCTGGATCATATTATACTAATTTGATCATTAACAGTGCAATAGCTCCTTCAGATACCATAGATGTAAGTCTCCAGGTTGGTAAAAATTTAATCCTAAATAAAATCGTGAAAGCATCTTCAACTCTGGAAGATCCACCAAATAATGAGAATGTCAATCCTGCTAATGTCAATGATGGTGATAGACAGACTCGCTGGGTGAGCATG
>DATGCI010000124.1:0-4686 GCA_035312185.1 bacterium | reverse complement strand
AAGGAAAAATAGATAATTTTAGCCGACCTCTCAAAAAATCGCTCAAAGAGAATCATATTCCTGCTCGTATCAACGGCCGATCCAAACATTTTTATTCCATTTACAAAAAAATGAAAAAGCGCAATAAGCCATTTGAAGAGATCTATGATCTGCTGGCAATTCGGGTTATTACTGATACCAAGGAAAATTGCTATAAAGTTCTTGGTATTGTTCACGAGCTTTACAATCCAATTTCAGAACGGTTCAAGGATTATATCGCCAATCATAAGGCCAATTATTATCAGTCCATTCATACAACAGTTTATGGGCCTGATGGGAATGTCTTTGAGATTCAGATTAGAACAGAAAAAATGCATGAAATTGCTGAAGAAGGCGTTGCAGCCCACTGGCGCTATAAAGAAGGTGTGTCCTCAGATAAAGATATTGACAAATATGTAAAATGGTTGCGGGATTTGATGGACGTACTTCAGTCCGAATCAGCAGCACCTGGCGATTTTATGAAGACCCTCAAGATTGACCTTTTTCAGGATGAAATTTTTGTGTTTACACCTCAGGGCGATCTTATCAGATTGCCAAAAGGCGCAACTCCGGTGGATTTTGCTTTTGCAGTCCATACAGAAGTTGGCTATGCCTGTATTGGCGCCAAGGTCAATGGTAAAATGGTTCCCCTGAACACAAAATTAAAAAATGGCCAAACAGTTGAAGTTATCACATCCGGAGAACATAATCCTAGTTATGCCTGGCTGCAATTTGTAAAGACATCCAAAGCTATTGGCGCCATTAAAAAATGGATGCGTAAAAAACAGCTCAAAGAAAGCATTAAGCTGGGGCAAAAATTATTAAACAAAGAAGATCGAAAAGGCAAGATAAAGAAGTTTTCAGAAAAGGTTAAAAAGGATCATCAGGAGCTGGGATTTAAGAACAAAGAAGACCTGCTGGCCAATATTGGCAAAGGTGAAATTACTATTGATGAGATCTACAAAAAACTTTTTCCAGAAGAATCTCAGCAGGTAAAGCGCGATTCAGCAGAAGAACATAAAAAATACATAGAAACAGCTCGTAAAAAAATCAAGGGCGTTAAAATTGATGGCATTAGCGATCTAATGGTCAAGTTTGCTAAATGCTGTAATCCAGTGCCCGGCGATCCTATTATTGGATATGTCAGCCGCGGACGAGGCGTAATCATCCATCGCACAAATTGTAATAATGTCCCCGCTCTTATTAATGAAGGTGAGCGTATTAAACTGGTGGATTGGGATATTGATAAAGGCCAGAGATTCATGGCCAAGATGAAGATTGTAGCTCAGGACAAACGCCACCTTCTCAGTGAGATTACCGATGTAATCTCGGGAGAAGAAGCAAATATTGTTAATATAGAAGGGAAAGCGGATGATGTGATTTCCCGCTTTAGAATAATATTAGAAGTAGTTAACTTAGAGCACCTGAATAGGATTATTAAAGATCTTAAAAAAGTACAGGGTGTTATAACTGTAGAGAGAAAATAACCAGGAGGTTTTTACAATGTCAACAAGACCTAAGACTTACACTAAGAAAGATGTAGTAAGACGGGCATCTCAGATTTTGGATTGCAATATCAAAGATATTGAAGACGAAGTTGATGGATTCTTCAAAGCTCTGACTGATATTCTATCCGAAGACAGAAAAAATTTAAGAATCGAGATACGGAATTTTGGTGTTTTTGAGGTTAAACCTACTAAGGCTAAACCAAAAGCCAGAAATCCAAGAACTAATGAAGAAGTTTACGTTCCTCCAAGAAGGAAAACCCATTTCAAACCTGGTAAAATTATCAGGGAAGCTCTGAAAACACCTCTTTCTGAGGTTGGTCAGGACTAATGGGTAAGATATTGGGGGTTGATTTTGGTGAGGTGAGAACCGGCGTGGCGATCACCGACCCGCTCCAGATTATTGCCTCACCATATGCAACCCTCAAGCCGAATAGCATCAATGATCTTATCAATAAATTAGTAGATATTGTTCTTTCGGAAGATGTGGAAAAAATTATAGTCGGGCTTCCTATCGGAACATCAGGTCAAGATACTGATCGCACGAAAAGAACCCGGCAATTTATCAAAATTTTACAACAATCTGTTACAATTCCAGTCGAACAGATGGATGAGCGCTATAGTTCTGGAGAAGCCAAACAGCTTTTAATTGAGCAGGGCATTAAAACCGGCCATTCAAAAGCAAAGGTAGATAAAGTAGCAGCAGCAATAATTTTGAGAAGATATTTAGATGAACAGCAAGAAACCAATAGCAGACAGGATTAGCAAGATTCCATCGCCTATAATGGCTGCCCTTTCGGGTCTGCTGATTGTACTTGCTCTGCCCCCTGTATCATTTTATTATCTGGCCTTCGTGGCCTTGATACCAATTATCTATAGTCTATATAAAGACAACTTCTATTTTGGCTTTACCAAAGGCTTTATTTTTGGTCTAATCTTAAATCTAGGAATTTTGTACTGGCTGGGTGTCAACCAGGGAACTGTCTGGTATTTTGCTTTTTTATCGATGCTGGGAGCTGTGCTTTTTCTTGCAGTCCAATATGGATTGCTTTTTATGCTGGTAGCCTATATCGGCCGCAGCCTTGGTAAAAAGGTGGCTTTATGGACCCTTCCAGTTTTAATTGCTGGCTTTGATTTTATTACCTCACGCGGTGTGCTTGGTTTTACCTGGAATAGCCTGTGTTATACCCAATCTAATAATTTGATTCCTGCCCAAATGGCTTCCCTATTTGGCTGTTATGGTTTGAGTCTGTGGGTTGTCCTTGTTAATGTTTCCCTATTTTCGCTAATAAATAAGATTACTAACCATAAAAAGTTAAAAACCGCCATTGTTATAACTATTACTATTTTTATGATTCCCTATTTGTTTGGTGGAATTTCTCTAATCAAGAAAAATGACACGAATAACCCAAAAATTAAGGTAGGACTTGTTCAACCTAATGTGGATCCGACTAAAAAATGGATTCGGTCGGATATGCGCAGTAATATCCAAACTTTATTTTCCCTTTCTGACTCAGCTGCTCAAAAGACTGATCTGGATCTGCTGGTTTGGCCAGAAACTGCTGTTCCCGCTTATATCAGATATCGCAGCTGGGTCAAAAATGATATTCAGGATTATATTATCAAAAACAACGTTAGTTTGATCACCGGAGTTCCTGATTTCCTAAAACTTGGTGAAAATGAGTACGAATTCTATAATTCCACGTTCTTTCTGACTCCCGATAATCAACAAATTGAGAGCTACAATAAAATTAAGCTAGTGCCTTTTGGTGAAAAAATCCCTTTATCCAATATTTTTGAGAGCCTGGAGAATTTAAATCTCGGTCAGGGGAACTTTGATGCCGGTGATTCGATTAAATTATTTGAGGTTCCTTTAAAATCTCAATCCAATAAAAAAGATCAAAGCATTTTATGTTCAAGTGCTATTTGTTACGAATCCGGTTTTAGCGATCTGGTCAGTCAGGGAGTTCGCAAAGGCTCGCATCTGTTAGTAATTGTTACAAATGATGCCTGGTTTGGGAATACTTCGGCTCCTTATTTACATGCTGCTATTGCCAGGTTGCGAGCGATTGAAAATAGAATCCCGGTTGTCAGAGCTGCCAATACTGGAATCTCTATGATAATTGACAAAAAAGGTCGCCTGCTACAAAGATGTGGCTTTGATGAAAAATGCTCTGCTACAGCAAATCTAGAAGTTCGCTCAGGAACCACACTATATACACGAATTGGGCGCTATTTTAATTGGTTGCTGGTGGGGGCTGGTATAATTGTTTTAATTATAAGCATCTGGAAAGGCCGTCAAGAAAATAAACAGGAAAGGCTAATATGAAGAAATCAATTTTTATTTTATTGTTAATTCTTACTCCGGCTTTGCTATTTTCTCAAAGCAATCCAACCCAACCATCTGATTCCTTTCAATTGAGCCGGAATCAAGCCCGCTTGACTCTTCTAAAATCTGTGGTACTACCCGGCTGGGGAGAACACAGTCTGGGTTATCACACTCGCGGGTTTGCGCTGCAGGGTTCAGAATTATTGTGCTGGGCTGCTTACGCAGCATTTACATTTATTGGTGAGGCCAGAAAAAAAGATATGAAAGCTTTTGCAGCCGAGCATGCTGGTGTTGAACCATCTAACAAAAGCAAAGAATATTTCGCCGATATAAGCAAGTATGATAACATCTATCAATATAATGAAGCTATGTATAGAAACCGGTCAATTAGCCTTGTATATTCCAATGTTGATAAATATTACTGGGATTGGGATAATGAAAACAATCGTAAGGATTTTGACAATATTCGTTTCGATTCGGGAGTTTACTTGAGGAATGCCTCCCTGGCAACTACCGCTCTAATAATTAATCGTCTGGTCAGTGTTATTGATATCATGTCTTTGACCAGCGGAAGGATAAATGAATCCAACTCAAGGGTTAGAGCCAGTTTTCAACCCGGGCTTATTTCTCAGAGACTTTCAATAACTATAGACATGTAATTTTTTCAGGTAATCAATTACCAATGTTGTGCAATTAATGGTAAGATTTCGATTGAAAATAGAATATGATGGAACTTACTATCATGGCTGGCAAAAACAAAAAAATGCCAAAACTGTTCAAGAAACTATAGAAAAGGCCCTGCTTCCGCTCAACCAGGGAGCGAGAGTTGTTATT
>DATGCI010000123.1:0-6164 GCA_035312185.1 bacterium | reverse complement strand
AATCCAGATGGGATTTTGCCAACAACATTGACCCCTTTCTCAGGTAAATTCATCCACCAGCCCAGAATTATGCCCAAAACAATAATTACCAGAGAAGTGGGAAACATGGATTTCCAGTATTTAATCAAAACTATCAAAATTATTGATCCACCACCCAGAAAGAGTGCGATATGGTCAATTTCACTAATTTTAAGAAAAACATGTTTGATAGTATCTAGAAAATAGGCTGATTGGGAAACCTCTACACCCAGAAGATTACCTAGCTGGCCGGAAATAATTATCAATGCAGCCGCCATTGTAAAACCATTTATTACAGGGCGGGAAAGGTAATTGATAAGGAATCCTAATCGAGCAAAATACATAAGCACCTGGATTAATCCGACCATTATGGCAAGAAGGGCAATTAAAAGGAAATATTCGCTAGATCCTGAAGGGACAATATTGCTGACACTGGCCGATATAATGACCATATCAACAGCAATTATACCCAAGGCAATATGGCGGGAAGTCCCTATAAAAGGATAAATAAGGAGCGGAAAAATACAGGCATAAAGGCCATAAACAGGGGGCAATCCAGCGATCATAGAATAGGCCATTGCCTGGGGAATCAGCATGATCCCTACTGTCAATCCCGCTTGAAGATCATAGCGAAATTTTTTTAAATTATAATTTTTGATTTGGTTACTTGCTACAAAATTTGATAATAATTGAAATATTTTTTTTCTTTTGCTGGTCATTTTTCCATCAAAAAATATAGGGGTTAAAAATTCCATAAAAAGGGAAGTAATAAGGAAACAACTATCCATACTATAATACTTAAGGGCGTACCAATTTTAACAAAATCAGTAAATTTGTAGCGCCCTGGATTGTAAACCATTGTATTAACCTGGTGCCCAACTGGAGTAATAAAACTGAGGGAAGCAGCATAGGCAACAGCCAGCAAGAAAGGGCGCGGGCTTGCTCCAATAGAATTAGCCGCATGGACAGCGATTGGAGCAAACAAAGCAGCTGCAGCCTGCTTGGAAACTACGTTTGTCATTAGCATTGTGAATAGAAAAAAGCCTGAGAGAACTGCTTTGGGTCCAAAGGGTTCCAGAATTGAAACTAAAAAATCTGATATCATCTGGGCAGCACCAGTTTTGTCAAGTGCGATTCCGAGTGGCAATACTCCGGCCAGCAAGAAGATCACTTTCCAATTAATGGATTCATAGGCCTGCTCCGTATCGAGACATCCGGTTATTATCATTAAAATACTTCCGATCATTGCGCCTACAACAATTGGGATTAGATTAAAAGTGGCAGTAAGCACAACACCCAATAAAATTGATAAGGCAATTACTATTTTTTCGGTTTTGTATTTTGGGAGTTCTTTTTTTGATACTATTAGAAAATTTGGGTCTCTAATAATTGTTGGGACATGCTCTTCGTTGACTGATAAGAGGAGAGAATCGCCTTCGATTAAATCGATTTGGTCCATATCATCGCGAATACATTGGCCTTGATGGCGGATAGCCAAAACTGTTGCATCAAACCGCTCCTGAAAATTTAGTTCCCCTATATTTTTCCCCGTCCAGGTTGAATTAGGAGACAAACTAACTTCAAGCAAAGTATCACGTCCTTTAATCAGGTCGTTATCTTCCCAATCTCTGGGAGGCTCCATACTAAGATGGCCGGAATCCTGCATTTTTTCAATTTCATCAGCATTACCTCGAACTCTGAGCACATCTCCTTTTTCAAGGTCAGATTGACTTCGCTGCGCACTTTCGGAAGTGTCTTTTTTGAAAATACGCAAAATATCCAGGTCAAGACCTTTGGTCAGTTTACTCTCTTTTATTTTTTCTCCAATATTTAGATAACCATTATCAAGTTTTACATCAGAAATATGATCATCCATGTCAAATTGAGCGGTTAGATCCTCTTCTTCTTCAAAATAAGCAGGGAGTTTTCTGATTCCATAGATAATTAGATACAAAAGAACGGTTACCAGCAAAATTATCCCAAGAGGAAAAAAGTCAAACATAGAGAAGGTCTCTACACCCCGATCAGCAGCTATCGAATTCACTAAAATATTGGTAGAAGTACCGATCAAAGTACAGACGCCTCCTGATATCGAGGCAAAAGATAGAGGAATCAGGAGTTTGGAAGGACTGGTTCCTAAATTCTTTGCCACTCCAATAATCACCGGGATGAAGATTGCAACCGCTGCAGTATTATTGATAAAAGCTGAAACTCCGGCCGTAATTATCATTATGGCGATCGCAGCCACCCAGAAGCTCTGTTTTCCCAGAAAGGTGAGCACCGATCCGACAGCCCGAAGAACGCCTGTCTGTCGTAAGCCTTCGCTCAATATAAACATGGCACCAATTGTAATTGTGGCCTGATTGCTAAATCCAGATAAACCTTCCTTGACTGTCAAAATTCCGCTGGCCATCAGAGAGCCTGCAATAATTAAAGCAGTCAAATCAAAGGAAATTACCTCACTGGTAAATAAAATTACCGCAAGGATTATTAAGACAAATACTATGGCAATTGATAAATTCATAATAGGACAAATTTTATAATTAAACAGGGAGATTGTCAAGTGCAGATAAAGAACTTTTTAAATTTGATTTTGTGGAAGATGGATAATAGTACTTTTGCTTGTTTTTACAGGAAAAGAGAATCCTAATGAAGTCGCTTTATTACCATCTATCCCTCTCAGGAGAATTGTCAAACCGGTTAGTTTTTCAGTTAAAGATTCTACTTTGTAGATATGAATAATACATGTAAATTATATGAGCTTTTGATGGTTATCTTAATCAAATCTGGAAAGGGAAACAAAATGAAAAAATTAATTTTCATAATAATGATTTTGGCTTTATCGGTATTAATTAAATGTGGCGGGGGAGAAAAGCTAGCCGTTGAATCTCCTGATACTGAAATGGAAGTAAAGTTTCGTGTCAAGGATGGACGGGCTTCATATAATGTCAACTATGATGGTGAAGAAGTTGTTGATTGGTCTGGTCTTGGTTTTCAATTGAAATACAACCCGGATCTTAACAAAGGGTTCACAGTTATTGATTCTAAAATCAGTTCTCATGATAAAACCTGGAAACCTGTCTGGGGTCAGAAAAACAAAATCCGCAATAATTATAATCAGATGGCAGTAACTTTACAGGAAAAAGAAGGGCAGCAAAGAAAGTTGCAGATCATTTTTCGAGTTTTTAATGATGGTCTGGGCTTTCGCTACATTATTCCGGAGCAGACCGGCCTCAATCAGATAGAAATCACTTCGGAAGAGACAGAATTCAAACTTGATCAAAATAATATTTGCTGGTGGATTCCAGCGGATTATGACAGCTATGAATTATTATACAGGGAAACTTCTCTAAAAAATGTAGATTCGGTTAATACTCCGGTCACTCTGAAGACGGAAGAAGGACACTACATAAGTTTACATGAAGCAGCCCTGACCAATTATTCTGGAATGACTCTGCAAAACCGAGAAAAAAATGGAACCTTGAGTTGCAATCTTGTTCCCTGGCCTGATGGCGTGAAAATAAAAACCAGTATTCCTATGAAAACGCCCTGGAGGACAATTCAATTGGGCAAAAAGCCAGGCGATCTTATCGAATCTAGCCTGATTGTCAATTTGAATGAACCCTCAAAAATAAGCAACACAGATTGGATCAAACCTATGAAATATACAGGAATCTGGTGGGGAATGCACATTGATAAATATACCTGGCATGAAGGTGATAAGCACGGTGCTACTACTAAAAATGCCAAAGAATTAATCGATTTTTCCGCGAAACATAATATTCCAGGCATGTTGGTTGAAGGTTGGAACCCGGGCTGGAAATCCTGGCTCTCCGGTAATAATGTTCAGGATTATACGCGTCCGGCTGATGATTTTGACATTGAAGAGGTTGTCGAATATGGTCGTGAAAAAGGTGTCGGCCTGATTGGTCATCATGAAAGTGGCGCAAATGTACCAATGTATGAGAGACAGCTTAAAGATGCTTTCCAATATTATGATGATCTGGGAATAAATGCTGTGAAAACAGGCTATGCCGGGGGCATGAAACCGGAAGGTATGCATCATCATGGGCAGTGGATGGTTAACCATTATCGCAAAGTAGTCAAATTAGCTGCCAAGCATAAAATCATGGTTGATGCTCATGAGCCCATAAAACCGACAGGGATTGGTAGAACCTGGCCTAATATGATGACCCGCGAAGGTGTGCGGGGTATGGAATGGAATGCCTGGAGTCCCGGTAACCCGCCTGAACATACTACTATTATTCCATTTACCAGAGTACTGGGTGGACCTGTTGATTATACGCCTGGTATTTTTGACCTTACTTTTAATGAATACAAACCTGACAATCGAGTCTGGACAACTCTGGCTAAGCAACTCGCCTATTATGTAATTCTATATAGTCCGATGCAAATGGCAGCCGATCTACCGGAAAATTATGATCATCCTGCTTTTCAATTTATCAATGATGTTGCAGTAGATTGGGATGATACAATTGTTTTAGACGCGGAAATTGGTGATTATGTGGTAATCGCTCGTAAAGCCGGTGATGAATGGTACTTGGGCGCCATAACTGATGAAAAACCCCGGCAAATTGATATCGATCTCGACTTTTTGCCCGAAGGCTCATATCTAGCTGAAATATATAGCGATGCTCCTGAAACCGGTCTCTATGAAAACCCAACTGCTATAGACATTAATAATTATAATGTAAATAGCTCCGAGACAATTAAGGCCGCTTTATCTACAAGTGGTGGCCTGGCCGTTCGCTTTGTTCCTGGGCAACAGGCTGAGAATATTGAGCAGCTGAATGGAATCAAGTCTTTTAATAAGGGATCTGCTGAAAAAATGGCTAGTTATGAACAATTGCAGATTTACGAAAGAAAAGAATAAATATAATAACATATTCAGTTTGAAAAAGCCCCTCTTCTGAAAAGGAGAGGGGCTTTTATAATGGAACATTTTTCCTTCTCCTCAGAATAAAAACTACCAATCAAAATCAGAATACATAATTTCCGACTTGATACTATAGCATTATCTTCCTACTTTTAAATGTAAAAGAATCAAAATTTTAGTCGTAAAGCAAGGAGGTAATATGGCTAAATTATTTGAAAAAGGTATTTCTCTAGGTTTAGGTCTTTTTACTATGACCAGAGAAAAAGCTCAGGAAGTTGTAGATAAGTTAATTGAAAAAGGTGAAATCAGTAGAGATGAGGCCTCAGGCGTTCTTGATGATCTTTTAAACAGGGCAGAAAAAGAGAAAAGGGAACTGGAAAAAAGGATTAATAAAAGCCTGGAAACCACGCTCAAGAATTTCAATCTTCCTACAAAAGATGAGATTGAAGAGTTGAATCAAAAACTGGATGACATTTCCGATAAACTAGATGAATTAAATGAAGAATAGATTGTTATAAGCACAAACTTTTTCAAGAGTCACTAATCCGTCGGTTTTTCTCCACATTTTCCGAAATTTTTAGCATAAATAATGGATATGATCTGATAAATATTTGCCATTCTTCGAAAACAAAGCTGTGAAAGATTGCCCAAATCAAATAAAGGAGTACTGATTAAATTGCGATTAAAAAATATTAAGCGGTATCGTCAGATCATCAAAGTGCTTTTCAAATATGGATTTGAGGATATTCTCGACCAATCAGGGCTTGATAAATATCTTGAAGGCGGGTTAAAATTATTCTCCAAAAAGAAGACCAGTGAAATTAAACGGCTCTCCCGGCCTGAACGTATTCGACAAGCTCTGGAGGAATTAGGGCCTACATTTGTTAAATTGGGTCAAATGCTCAGCATTCGGCCGGAAATATTACCGCCTGATTATTTGAAGGAGATGCAAAAGTTGCAGGATCAGGTTCCGCCTTTTCCTGAGCAAGAAGCCCAGGATATTCTGGAGGACGAATTCGATCGACCGGTAGAAGATGTTTTTTCAAAATTTCAGAAAGAGCCCCATGCTGCTGCTTCCCTTGCTCAAGTGCACAGAGCAACTTTGAAAAGTGGGGAAGAGGTCATTGTCAAAATTCAGCGCCCTAATATTCGTTCTAAAATTAATAGTGATCTTGATATTTTGAAAAATCTGGCTCAGGTCGTTTCCAAACGTATTTCCCGGGAATTGATCTACGAACCATCTGAGATC
>DATGCI010000122.1:0-6499 GCA_035312185.1 bacterium | reverse complement strand
TATTTAAAAGGTGTTGAGTGGATGAATGGATATTTGGATGGTTGGATGGCTGAATGGAAGGAGATTTAAAAAATGGGTGACGAATCATTCAGCCCTCCACACATCTCTTAATATATTAGCTAATATAAATTGCCAGGGCGATTGAGCACAATTTTTGAGTGGGGTTGTCGGCTCTAGAAAGCAGGATAATAGGAACTTTGGCTCCAACGACAACGCCGCCTACTTTTGCATTAGCAAGATAGATCATACCTTTTAAAAAGGCATTGCCAGAGGTAATCCCCGGCACAAGTAATCCATCGGCCTGGCCAGAAATCTTATTATCGAGACCTTTTTTGTCCGCAGCATCTTTTGATATAGCGACATCAAAAGCAATGGGACCTTCTACACGAGCCTGGCCAAATTCTCCTTTTTGTGCCATTTTTTGCAGCTTATCGGCATGCACAGTTTCTTCGATTTTTTCATTAACCTTTTCAATCGGACATAATAGACCAACATTGGGTTCTTTAATTCCCAAACCGTGCAGGGTCTTAACTAAATTACTTAAAATTGCTTTTTTCTCATCCAGATTGGGTGCAATATTTATCCCACCATCACTGACTGCCAGCAGTCGATCGTAGGTATCAACTTCCATGACACCAACATGGGAAATGATCTCACCATTGCGCAGGCCGTTTTCTTTGTCAAGGACGGCTTTCATTAAAACCGGTGTGGAAATACGGCCTTTCATAAGCAGGTCTGCTGCACCACTTCTGACCAGCTCAACGGATTTTTCAGCAATTGCCTTTTCATCCTGGACATCGTAGATCTGAGATTGATCGATTTTGTGGCCAACCTGGCGGGCATTGCTTTCTATCTCCTTACGAGGCCCGACCAAAAGAACTTCGGCCAGTCCTCTTTCTTCTACCTCTTTTAAGGCTTCCAGCACACAGCTATTGTCTGGCATAGCCACCGCTATCTTCTTACTTTTGTGAGCATCTTTAAGTTGCTTGAAAATTTCATCAAAGGATCTAACCATTGTCCCCTCTCGGAAATTATTTATTGTTTATAAGTTTTGACTTCAGTTTTTCCATCGAGTGCCCGAAAGCCACCTTCAGCCAGTGACTCCAGTTCATTTTCACCAGGAAATACAATTTTATCGGCAATAAAACCTACTCTTCCATGCAGATCATCTATAATACGGTCATTATAAGAAATTCCACCTGTGTAAACAATGCGATCAACATTTCCATTTAATGTAGTAGCCATAGCACCAATCTCTTTGGCAACCTGATAGAGCAAAGCTTTGTATATTAATTGTGCTTTTTCATCGCCTTTGTCAACCCGTTTCATAACTTCGCGCATATCACCGGTTCCCAGGTAGCCTTTCACACCGCTATTTTTGGTTAATTTTCTAAAAAGCTCCTTAATATTGCTAAATTCATCAGATCGGGCCATACGAATGATGCCCTCTAAAGGCAGGGCGCCTGCTCTTTCTGGAGAAAAAGGCCCCATTCCCAGCAAGGCATCATTAACATCGATTATGCGGCCTTTGCGAATTGGGGCAATCGAAATTCCGCCGCCCATATGAGCGACTACGAAATTGCACTCTTCAACATCTTTATTCAATTGCTCAGCGGCTTTACGAACACAAGCATTAATATTGAGAGCATGGAGACGGCTACGTCTTTCTATTTCAGGAACACCGGAAATGCGGGCTTCTGGAACCATTTCATCTACAGTTACCGGATCAACAATATAACCAGGAACATTGTGCTCTTTTGCAATACCATCAGCAATCGAAGCGCCCAGATTACTGGCATGGGTGGCGTATTTGCAATTAATGGTAACATCTTTGATATCTTCATTAATGTCATAGACACCACTCTCAATAGGGCCGATCAGCCCGCCTCGTCCAACTACTGCAACCAGCTGATTGCCATTAAGCCAGGATTTGATCGTATCTTTAACAACTTTCAACCGAATCGGAAGTTGATCTTTTATAGAATGCATATCAGCCAGACCATCATTAGAATGGTCAATAGAACGGTCTTCAACTTTTTTATCCCGACTAAAAAGCCCCAATTTGGTTGAAGTTGATCCTGGATTAATTGTTAGCACAACTTCCATAAAGTCTCCTTAACAAGGTTATAATTATAATTGCAAATATTAAAAGGAACAAAAATAGTGCCAGATACTGTTTTACCGGCATAGTATTTTGGGTAATGTCAATACAGGAGGAGAATTAAAATTAATTTCCCATTTATAATAATTTATTTTACCGCCTACCACAATTTTATTCTCAAATATTGGAAGAAAATTTTTTATTTTGTTTCTTTTCGTTTTGAAATCTTTGTTTTAGATTTATTCTTGCTATGGACAAAGAAATCTATTTCATTTCCGACAATCATTTCATGCCTTTTCACAATGAAGAGGAGCAAGAAAGAAGACAACTTTTCTTCGATCTGCTAAAACAGATAAAAAAAGAGGGTAACAGTCTCTACATTGTCGGCGATTTCTTTGATTTCTGGTTTGAATATAAATATGTAATTCCCCGTCATTATTTTGATATTTTATGCGAATTAAAATCAGTGGTAGAATCAGGCTGCAAGGTTCACTTCATGGGCGGAAATCATGATTATTGGCTGTACGACTTTTTCACTGATAATGGAATGCAAGTTTATTACGATGATGTTGAATTGGAAATCGGTGGCAAAAAATTTTTCATTACTCATGGTGATGGGAAATTAAATCTGGATCCCTTTTATCCGGCCTTTCGCAAAGTCATTCGCAATCCCTTAATGATCAAGTTTTTTCGCTTACTCCATCCTGACCTAGCTTACAGAATTGCCCGCCTGGTTTCCCGAACCAGCCGTAACAAATCTCCTGATTCCAGCCATACCCTGGAAAATCTTTATATGCGAAAAATTGAAGACTTCAGCCACAAAAAATTCCAGCAGGGTTATGATTTTGTAGTCACCGGGCATTATCATTTTCCCATGAAATATGAAAACGACGGCGGAATATTTGTCAATTTAGGTGATTGGCTGGAGCATTTTACTTACGGATGCTATCATCAGGGACAATTCTACCTGGAAAAATTTAAACAGGATTAAAATTTTAGCGGTGATTTTACTTAACATTCTTTTCTACCATGTCCAATCAGGACTCATATTAAAGAAAAGATCTCCCCACATTTACAATTACCAAAAAACAAAGCTTTCAAATAAGAAATCAAACCTGATTTTAATTGCTAAAGCGCTTAATATATGGTATCTTATGCAGCATATTATGCTGAAGTATGCTGACTGTTGTCAGATTGGACCAAAAACTGAAATGTTTATTCAAAGGTGAGTATGTATATATTTTATTTGTTGGCCGGAGTATTTTTTCTCTATCTAGGAGCCAATCTACTGGTTGAAGGCAGTTCGGCTATAGCCCTCAAATTTGGCGTCCAAAAAATGATCATCGGTCTGACTGTAGTTGCTCTGGGCACCTCTATGCCCGAGTTCGTGGTCAGTTTATTTGGGGTTCTGGAGGGTTCTGACAGTGTTAGCGTGGGTAATATAGTGGGCAGCAACATTGCCAATCTGCTGCTCGTTTTGGGAGCATCGGCTCTATTTCAACCTATTTCGTCCAATCCCCGATCGCTCAAATTTGACCTGCCTGTTCTCATGACTGTAATTGTATTTTTTATGATCTTTTGTGCCAATGGAATTTTAACCCGTCTGGAAGGCATCATTTTACTGATTATGTTTCTCATTTATATGGGCTATTTGATAAAAAATAGAAAAGTGGAAGGCTATGAACCGGATTTTGAAAATATTGATCGTGAGCATCTGGTTAAAAATATACTCTTTTCTGTTTTTGGGATAATTGGTCTGGTAGCCGGTGGAAATTTAACTGTAAAAGGCGGTGTAATGCTGGCCAATATACTTGGCGTTTCTGAACTGACCATCGGTTTGACAATAGTTGCCTTGGGAACGTCTCTGCCGGAACTATTTACCAGTTTGGTGGCATCTATTAAACAAGAACATGATATATCCGTTGGCAATGTAATTGGCAGTAATCTTTTCAATACCGCTTTTGTTCTGGGAATTATTCCAATTATTTCATCATTACAGGTGGAGCGGCGAGTGGTTAGCTTTAATAATTGGTTTATGTTGGCCGCTCATATAGTCCTCTTTGGAGCTTTATTCACCAGCAAAAAGATTGGAAGGAAGACAGGAATACTATTTTTACTTTTATATGCCTTTTTTATAATTAATCTACGACTGAAACTTTTGTAAGGAACTTTTTATATGAAGCTTGGAATATATCAGTTTAATCCCGAATGGGGTCAAATTGAAAACAATTTAAATCGAATTGAATCTAATCTGGAAAACCATCCGGATGTTGACCTGTGGGTTTTACCAGAATTGTGTACTACTGGCTATCAATTTAAATCGCGCCAGGAATTAAAAGATCTTGCTGAGGAATTCCCCGGGCAGCAAACTTCCGCTAGAATACAAGCATTAACCAGCCGGCTTAATGCTGCCATTATTCTGGGAGTCGCGGAAAAAAGCGGTTCCAACTTATATAACAGTGCTGCTATTTATGAAGCTGGCAATTTTATGGGTATTTATCGAAAAATTCATTTATTCGATCAGGAGAAAAAATATTTTGATCCCGGTCAGGACACACCCGCTGTTTTTGAACTAAAGGGAATTCAAGTAGGAGTAATGATCTGTTTTGATTGGATTTTTCCGGAAACTGCCCGTAGCCTGGCTTTGCAAGGCGCTCAATTAATCGCCCATTCTGCCAATCTTGTTTTGCCCTATTGTCAGGATGCTATGGTAACGAGAAGCATCGAAAATCATGTTTTTACTGCTACTGCCAATCGGTTTGGAACAGAAAGTAGAACGGAGCAGACACTAACTTTTACAGGAATGAGCCAGATTACCGATTTTAAGGGCACGCGTTTGGGACAATTATCCCAAAACAAAGAACAGATACTGAAGGTTGACATCGATCCAGAACAGGCTCGTCAAAAATCGATTAATGACAATAATAATCTTTTTCATGACAGGCGTACTGAGCTATATTCTCTAGACAAATAATGGGTTTGAAATGCAAGAAATTTTCAAAGATGAAGACAAAAAAATGAAATGGCTGCGGAATTATTCTGATGACGTGGTCAGTAAAATTCAGAGCACCGACTTTAATGAGCGGGAAGCGCTCCTCTATCTTGAGAAGGTGAAACAAAAAATTCTGGAAAAATTCCCCGAAAAAGAGCAGCAATATGAGTTGATCTATGGCCGCAGATTTAAAAGATTGCTGAGTAAAAAAGGTCTGTACGTTGAAATGTTTTCACAGAAAATAACACGTAACTAACTGATAACAGGAAATTATACTTATGGCAAGTAAATTTGATGAATTCGGCGGATGGCTGAAATTTTTTTATTTTTTATGCCTTTTAAATATTGTGACAAGTTTGACCATGCTGTTCATGCTAGGTGGAGAAATTTTTGGTGAAACCAGCCGGCCGATTATAGAAATTATGCTTGAAGCTCTGCAAGTTGGCGTAACCCTATATCTGCTTTATTTAATCATTCAGGTTATTCAGATACGGGAGCCAAATGTACCAGAATATATAAAAGATAAACTCTTTTTAATGTTTATAGTAGCGCTGGCCTATTTTGCAGTTCACAGTCTTCTTACTATTCCAGGTTCAGGCTGGCAGATGAAAAACACTATGGCTCTGGCCGGTTCTGTTCAATCAATGCTGTGGGCTACAATCTGGCGAACCTATTTTGAAAGATCAGAACGAGTGGAAGTCTATTATCATCCGCAACAGGATGAGCATATTCCAGACCGAGTTAATTCCCAATCATAAATATATCAATCTCTAATATCAATTTTTTGTCCATCGGGAAAACCTGTCTGTTCCAATAAATCGGTGATCTTTGTGGCAACAATAGCCGGGTCCAGCAATTGTTGATTTTTATGCAGGGCTTTGAACCGCTCGACTCGCGGGAACTCGTCTTTGCTTTTGCTTCTAATCAATTTCTGCATAGAAGTAGCAACCACACCAGGTGCAAAGGATACTATTTGAGCAGGATATTTAGCCTTTGATTGTTCGGTAGCAACAACTTGCGTAATCATATCGAGGCCGGCTTTTGAAGTGCAGTAGGCTGCCCAACCAGCATAAGGATGTTGTCCTGCACCAGAAGAAATATTGATAATTCGCTTGTTAATATCCAGATCGGCAGTATGCTTTAAAAATTCGGAGATAAGGGCCATGGGAGCGACCAGATTTACGCTCAGGCTTTTCTTATATTCCTCGGGATTAGTATCTTGCATCATTTTAACTGGCTCCAGAACGCCGGCATTGTTGATCAGATGAATGCTGGCAGCTTTTGAACTATCAATTTTTGTGAACACCCGCTCCATAAAGTGTTGAATCTGATCAGTTTGACTCAGATCAAATTCCAGATATTCTATTGCGCCACTTTGGCTACCAGCATGTTGGATCAAAGCTTTA
>DATGCI010000121.1:0-15651 GCA_035312185.1 bacterium | reverse complement strand
CAGACTCCGGCCGTCAAAAATGCCGATTATTGTACCACCCTGACTCCTTTTCAAAAATACCATAACCTGTTCATCCGATTTTTCTATGGTTGCGGAATTATTACCTGAATCAATGAATTTCACAAGTCGATTTTTATCTATCTGCAAATTTGATCCATTAGAATAAATCGTCTTGAGATTCTGATCAAAAATGGCCAGCCGTTCTAGCTTGCTATCTTTGATCATGCTTTCGATAAAAGCCGGACTCATGTGTCTGGTTGAATCTACAAAATCGATATACCTTAGAACAGAAAGCATCTGATTTTCAACCCGTCTATTAATGTAATCATAACTCAAAATCGAGTTTACTGCTGATTTGTTAATAGTATGGGTAATATTTCGGGTCATTGAATTCATCAACCTACGCACTTCATCCTGGCGAGACCGGTATTCAAAATATCCGGACACGATAAAGAATCCGACCAGGAAGAGAAACAGAAAGATGGTTGATTTTATATTCAATTTTATTTTACGCAAATATTTCATATTGATGCTTTCTGAACGTTGCTATTCACCATTGCAAGTTATAATTAATATTAAGGCCAGTACCTACATCTTCATAATCAAAATAAGGATCATTAGAACTATTGTTCTGGTAATAAAAAAACCATTCTAAATTCAAATTCGAAGCTTTTTCAAAAAGTCTTTCCAGTTTGTATTCGGCTGATAATTGAGCTCTGTAACCTGTATCCACCCGGTTGGATTCTTCAATTATATAATAACCTTCATCATCAAGCTTCCATTCTTCAGTTGTAAAATCATATTGATAAACAGGTCTATTCAGATACTTTCTATGGTAAAAGTTGACATTAAGTTCTGAAAATAAAGATTGTCCCAGTTTTACCTTGGCATTATTCTCCCAGCTCCAGCCTTTATAACCGAAATAATCATCTATTGGGCTGAAACTGTCGATTTCAACTTCATAGGGATTACCTTCAGAAGGATTGTAGTGATAGCTAAATTCTGAGAATATACCAACCCGATTTCCCAAAGATTGAGCAACTCGCATTTTACTTATTAATAACCATAAAGAAGATATTTCACCCGAATAACGCAATCCATCATAAATATAATCATAGGGCGCAAAATTCCGGTACCGATAATTAAAATAAGCCCGCAAAGTAGTTCTAGTTGGCAAAGATAGATTAAACTGAGTCCAGAAACTATACTCAGAATGATTCCAGGCATCTTCTTCTTCAAACTGTTTTGATATTAAACTTCCACCATACTTAACATAGGCATAGTAAACTGGATAATATTTAAATTTTGCAAAGGCGCTTACTTTATTATAATTGTAATAAGAATATTCATCATGATTTCTTCTCAGAGAAAGTTTACCACCAGCAGAAAAATAGAAGTCCTGGTTAATATCTTTATAATAATTGAGTCCTAGATTATGATAATTTCTATTATAAATAGGATTATTGATCATATTAATAGTACTACCACGATAATAAAATGTAAAGTCCTGGTTCATACGCGAAATTTGCAAACTGGGAGCAATATATAGATCTTCAATATCTTTATAATTGTTGATCAAATTACTGGTTGCAGAGGAATAGGTTCGCACATTGAGATTCCATTGAGAAAATGCCAGGGAAAAGGTAAGTAATAAACCTGCTAAAATAAGTTTTAGTCGATTCATTTTCTACCTCTCTGTTTTCCTCTGGATTTTCCCTTTTCCTGATTTCCTGGTTCCATATCTTCCCAGGGAAAGCCCTGATGTCTCCCAAAACCTTTTCCATCAGAAATTCCATCTCCATCTTCGTCAATAAAACGATCCCAGCCCTTGCGACCAGCCTGACGGGGATCATCCTGTTCAAAATCGTGGCAACCATCCTTATTGGCGTCCTTGTAATTCTCAACTTTTTCTCCAAATTCTTCCAGTACGAAACCATATCGAGAACCACGGGTAGAGCGGCTATTGTAGATAACGCCGGTAATATCATTAATCCAGTCGCCATTAACATCTACAACCTGTTCTGTGGACACATTTTGACGTCTATTTGTATTGCTATTCATAAGATCATTAACACCATCTCCATCAGCGTCCTGATAATTATCATTAATTCCATCATTATTTTGATCAGAGAATTTAAAATTATGGGGATACTTTTTATTATTTACATCATTTATTCCATCACCGTCTGCATCACGAAAGACATCGTTGATACCATCACCATTTTTATCAACAAAACCAATTATCTGGTCTGGATTAGACTGTGAAAAAATTAAAATTGGTAAGAAAAAGATGAGTGCATATTTATAAATTTTCATCATTTTCTCTACTCCTTTTATAAAACTTCTATTAGTTAAAAATCTGCACAATAAGTTACACAATTTACTATCACTATTTCAATTTGAATTATTATCAATAACATCATCAATTTTAACGGAAAGATCGCCTGCAAGTTTGGTTCCCTGTCCCAGCGGACAGATCTGACACCAGCTTCTAGGTTTAAATAAAGTTCCTACAATTAAACCTATTATAGTACTGGATAGAATAAATCTGAAGAATACAAATCCCATTTTTGTCGTATCCCCGTCTGTATTTACCAAAGCAACTATAAATAACAGGAACATTGTCAAAAATAATCCATTTTTTAACTTTTTGCTATAGAAAACTTGCGGAGTTGCGAGATTCAAATTTAATTTCCTAAGCACTTTTTCGAGAAAATTACCTCGAGGACAGGACTGAGCGCAAAATTTCTTACTACCAGTTTTGAGAGCAATAGCAAAAGCTGGAATAATGCACAATAAAGCCAAAATTCCAAATGCAAAATCCAGTATAGTGAGGACAAAGAAAACCAGCATTAAGAGCCAATTCCATTTTAAATAAGCCTGTTTGATTTTTGTAAATATCCTACTTTTCATAATTCTATCACCCTTTTTGAAACCAGCAAAAGAGGACTCTAAAATAAGAGCCCTCTTTTAACTTTGTAGTTTTATATCTATTTATGTCTGCCACGTCCAGCACCATGGGGGCCGCCTTGACCTGCACCTGTTCCATCGCAATCTTCACCTTCATAATCATCGTCCATGCCATTAGGAATACCATCACCATCACTATCAGGGGCATTGTCGTTGTAACCGTCGCCATCTTCGTCAACAAATCCGCCACCATTACCGCGGCCGAAACCAGTTCCTGATCCTGGTACGAAGTCTTCATCCTGACCATTGGGTATGCCGTCACCATCTGAATCAGGAGCATTGTCATTGAATCCATCACCATCTTCATCAACAAATCCACCACCATTCATACCATGACCAAAACCCTGCTGTCCAGTATTTTCATAATCTTCATCCATGCCATTAGGAATGCCATCACCGTCAGAATCTGGTGCATTGTCATTGTAACCGTCGCCATCTTCATCAACAAAGCCACCGCCATTGACTCCGGCTCCCTTGCCCTGTCCGGCTCCGCCTTCGTAATCTTCATCCATACCATTGGGAATTCCATCACCATCGGAATCGGGAGCATTATCATTATAACCATCACCATCTTCGTCAACAAAATTTGGCCCATGCTCAACATCATCCTGGCTAAAGGCCACTTGCGGAGTCACAACAAATGCAACCATAACTACTAATGTCAAAACTGAAATCACTTTGAATAACTTCATAACTTTCTCCTTTTTTAAATTAAAATTTCATTTTTTCAAATAATCGCTTTATACTGTTTCAACTGTCGTGCCAATCGTGATCGCTTTTCATTAATTTTAGCAATTCCCGTCGAGAAATTATTTATTATTTTTAATATTCCACTTTCTAAAAAAGCTAAAAACACAAATTTTCGTATGCTCAAGCACTTCGTTTTACGAATTTTCGTATGTTTTAAAATTAGTTGACTGGATGATTAGATAGGTAAAAGGGTTGAAGGGTGGATGGTTGGAAAAATATTTAATACTGCAAATGCCCTAAAAAACAAATTGAATAGGTTAGAATTAAAAGAAATATAATCTTTGAGAGTTTTGTTATAAAATTAGAAAAGCCCTGCAGTAGATTAGAAAATAGGGCCTATCTATGCAAAAAACCTGCATAGGTACTAATTTTTTAAAACAGGAAGATATAAATAGTAATTTTATCAATCCTATATAACTACAATCATTTCTATATCGAAAAAATTATTCTTCCCATTGGAAATAAGCCAAAACTACAACTTTTCCCGTGCTGGTTTAACCAGAAATTGTATAATTCAAAAAAAATATTCTAAATCATTATTTTATGATCACAAATTTATTGACATATTTTTGGCCACCTTTTTCCTGAACGACAAAATAATAAATACCACTTCCAACAGTATGATTATTTTTATTGAGCAGATTCCAGTAGGCAATATTATGACCTTTTTGAGTTCTATCGTGTTCTATTTCCTTTACAATATAGCCATTAATTGTGAATATTTTAATATTGCAAATTGCAGGAAGATTCATGAAAGCCAAACGACGGTCAATTTCAAACCAGGCGTCTCGCCCTTCCTGTGTTGGGGGCTCCCATTGCAATCCATTATTGTAATCAACATCAGCACGATAGGGATTAGGTACAACATAGGGCTGACTGTCTTCTGATTCTCCTGACTCTAATTTTGGACCGGGAATAGTCGATTTTGTTGAGAGCGATTTAGGTGATTCATAGGGGCCCTGATTGGCAACGGTATCCTTCATATCAAAGGAAGTAACTGCATAATGATATTCTATACCATTATTCAATCCTGTGTCCTCAAACTCATATTGAAGGCCAACATCATATCCAGAACCATTCAGACTATCAAATTGAGCAATCAATTGCCAGGGTCCCTGGGGACCGCCTTCACTCCGATAAATTTTGTATCCATCAAAATCATAAAAGTTAGAATCCTCACGGGCAGGATCATAAGATCGCTCGGGCGGTGAACCAAACTGATTATAGGATTCTTTCCATTCCCAATTAATGATAGTTTTATGATTTCCAGGAGTTAGAGAAAATTCTGGAGGATTGGGAGGAGCCGGTAATTTGAAACCGGTGTTGTATAAATAGCGGGCATCCTGTATCCGCTTTACAACATCATTTTCACCAAATCCCATCACCAGAGCAGTAGTTACATGCAGTGTATCTCCAGGTTGAATATCTCCGAGCGGGCCTAATCCAATTATTCCATTTTGGTGCCCTGTCAAATCGGGACTTCCACTGATACCAATCTTTTGTGATGAAAGTTTACTATAACGAGCGGTATCGTAAATTGCATCATAGGGGCCATGATTCCATTGGTGAAACATATACTTCGAATTTTCCTCATTATTCGAAGTTCCTAGAATTACTAATCCTTCTCTAGCATCACCAATTAGATCATCATTACCGACAGGATCATTGCCCATTATCAAAGCATTCTGGTCATGGTGAAAATAGATGTAATCATTATCCCAATTGAATAGGTCTGTCGTTCCAACATTGGATTCCTGCATCGCAGCAAAATATACATTTTCCCAGACTTTATCACTTTCATTAATTATGAAATAATTAATAAAAATTGTTTGATCATGGCTCTCATTACTCCAGGCCATTGAACGTTCGATAATATGAGCATCAAGGGGATCGTGAGGATGATGAGCTCTTCTAATCGCCTTGGGAGCCTCGGCTGTAGTCTTTGTGACCTTATTATCATAATACTGGGTGATAAGGTCTTCCTCAGAAACTGGATAATAATCAGGATGGAGCAGGCCCTCTTCAGTGAAAAAATTTCTGCTTTCAACAGGATCAGTATTCTGCGGAATATTGGTTGTGAGTTTTGATGCTCTGTAAATTGTATCATTGGCTTGAAATGCTGGCCAAAATTCCACATCGTAATAGCCATTCCGATCCCAGCCTGAAGAGGTGCTAACCTTTGGTTCACCATCTACTATTGCACCTAGCCAAAAGCCAAGACCAAGTTTAAAAGAATTTATAGAACCGCGTGGAAATACTACTTCTAGATAATCTTTCGACCAGCTAGCACCAATTCCTATTTCCCAGCGGGTATTACCAAAATTTGTCTTTGTATAGTAAACTTTGTTCAATCTGTGAATCTTCTTCTGAACATTTTCAGGAGGAAAAATTTGACGGGCTTTACCCATTCGCAAATTTAAAACAACTATAATAAGTATAAGGGAACTGAATTTAAATTTTTTGATTCTGGTTTTATAATTTTGATTCATTTTGAAGTCCTGTGATCATTTATTGGGATCTGAAGTGGCAGAACAAAATCTATATTCTTAGATAAGCAAAATGATGGATAGGCTGATCATAGATTTAATTTTGTAAAAAATGTTTCTTCAGCCTCATCACGGCCTGATTATTATATTTATTTTTTAAATTAAAGGCAAGTTTTTTATATTTTTTATTAATTAGCTTGGTAAAGTTTAAGGTGGCTTAGGTTAAAATTAATTATTTAGTTAATATTCTATAAAAATGGTGATTTATTTTGGTTTAAATAAATTTAGATTTACAATGTTTCATAGATCAAAGGAGGCGCTTCAGTTTTCTGCTTTGAAATCTTATAGGCTTCCTTCAGGTCTTCAGCAACAACTTTCCAATCTTCTTCGGAATTTGCATGGATCTCAGCAATAGGTTCATCAACTTCAATTTTATCACCGATCTTTTTTCTTGCCACAATTCCGACTTCTGGTTGAATATCATCTTCCACTTTCTGGCGACCAGCTCCTAATTTGACTCCAGCCATTCCAACTTTGTGGGTATTTATGGAATCTACATAACCACTTTTCGTTGCAAGTACAGGTTTTACGTATTGAGCTTTTTGGTATTTGTCAGGATTTTCAATGTAACTGACATCACCGTCCTGGTCTTCGACCATTTGTAAAAATCTTTGATAGGCTTCACCGTTATTTAACTTTTCTTCCAATAAATTTCTGGCTCTTGTAAAATTATCTTCAATACCGGAAAGCACCACCATCCAGGAGGTCAAATTTAGAGTCACTTCTGTAAGGTCAGCGGGCCCTTGACCTTTCAAAGTATCGATACACTCCAGAACTTCCAGCCAATTTCCAGCAGCATAGCCAAGCGGTTGATTCATATCGGTGGTTAAAACTTTGACCTTTAGACCAAATTTTTCAGCAGCGCTTTTCAATTTTTGGGCCAGTTTTTTACTCTGCATCAATTCTGGTAAGAAGGCACCATTGCCAGTTTTTACATCGAGCACCAATCCATCAATTCCTTCAGCAATTTTTTTGCTTAATATACTACCACAGATCAGAGGAATAGAGCGGACAGTGCTGGTAACATCGCGAAGAGAATACATTTTACGATCAGCAGGCACGAGTTGGTCAGTTTGCCCACCCATTGCCAATCCATAATCTTTGACATATTTTATAAATTTTTCTTCACTTAGATTGACATTAAAACCAGGAATACTTTCCAATTTATCAAGAGTTCCACCTGTATGCCCCAGTCCTCGTCCTGAAATCATGGGGACAATACAACCTGCTGATTGCGCTAAAGGCGCTAGAATCAGGGAAACTTTATCTCCCACACCACCAGTACTATGTTTGTCTATTTTAAATTTATCAACGTCAGAAAGATCAATTCTCTGACCGGAATTAAGCATAGCATCTATCAATGCTACAGTTTCTTCATCAGTCATTCCCTGAAAATTAACAGCCATGAGCCAGGCTGCTACTTGATATTCAGGAATATCTCCGGAGACATATTTGCTAACAAATTCTTTTATATCTTCTGGTTTGTGTTCTTTTCCATTCTTTTTATTATCAATAAATTCTGTCACAATCATTGTTCATCTCCATTTTCTTTTGAGATTAACTTTTTTAGGAATTTGAATTCAATAGTTTTTCGATCCCGTTCAATTAGATGAATCATAAACAGTCCTGCAATAAACAGGAGAATATTAGGCGTCCACATAGCCCAGAAAGGTGTTATTATAGTTTCATCAGCCAGCTCTTCGCCACCTACCAGGAAGACATAATAAATTATAAAAAAGAGTAAGCTAATTACCGAAGCTAAAGCAATTCCACCTTTTCGAGTCATAATTCCCAGGGGAGCACCGATTAAAACAAAAACGATACAGGCGATAGGCATTGAGATTTTTTTGTGAATCTCAACCCGATATTTATAAACCTGCTCTTTGTAGCTCTGTCTCAGATTCATCTCGGCTTTGAGCCGATTTTTCAATGTATTTAGTCTGCTTTCTTCTTTTTTATATTCTGCCTCAGAAAGTTCTTTCTTTTTCTGCTCTTTAATTTTACTAATAAATTTTGGGATTTTTTTACGGCTGGAAGGTGGTTCTGTATTTAATCTTTCTTTGACCAGTTTTTCTACCTTCTTATCTATTTTTTGCATACGACCTTTATACTTGTCAGCCCGGTTCTGCATCATGCTGATAGTCATTTCTCGATCGCCACGACGACCTTCTGTTCTCCTATCCAGATAGCGATCATCCACATTTAGAGCAACCTGATGTTTTTTAAATTTCATTATCCTATACTCATCCATGGATTCCATTTCCAGACGATGAATTTCACCTGAAAAAAGATGAAATAGCAGTTTATCACCTACAAATTCAATTCGACCGCTATCAGCATAGATTGTTTCCTGAGTTTTAGTGGCATCTTTATTATAAATAGTGATATTCTTAAGTAGTTCTTTATCTTTATTTTTAACATAAATGGAGTATTGATCCAGATCGTCCATGAAATAGCCGGGTTCTATTTTCAAATCCGGCCGCATATGCTTGATATCACCGGTCAATAATCGGGCTTTATGATTGGTGTGAGGTAGAACATTATTCTGAAAGAAAATCATTAAAATTGCGACTACAGTTCCAAAGATCAAGGCCGGTCTGAGAATTGAAATAAAACTGATACCACTGGAACGCATAGCTGTAATTTCATTATCCTCAGATAACCTTCCATAAGTCATCAGACAGGCTACCAGAACAGCCATAGGGACGGATAAGGCAATAATGTGCATTAAATTTAAGCCGATAAATTCCATAACTATGCCAAAGGGAAGATCCTTACCCAGTAAGCGATCAATTTCCCGAATCAGAAAATTGATTAAAAGAACGAAGGTGACAATGCCAATTGAAAATAGAAAGGGTACTATTAATTCTTTGTAAATGTAGCGGGCTCCAATCCAAAAGCCAGCATCTAAAATAAAATCTTTTATGCGTCTATAAATCTTTTTGATCATTATTATATCAGGTTAAACCTAATTATTTTAAATAAACGAACTCTAAATTATATTAGTTCCTTTACAATCCAAAATAAAATAACACCTATAATCTGAAAATATGAAAGTGATCAAAAATAATTACAATTAAAAAATGAAACAACCCTGCAGATCATTGAGACCTGCAAGGCTGCTAAAATTTATTTTGCTTGTGATTATGAAATCATGGTTATTCCAAAGTTCAGATAGAATGGATTTAGAACCAGCCGGTTTTTATACCCAGCTTTTTCTTAATATCCTTGGGCAAGGCTTTTTTGTTCACCATCAGATTTATTGTTCGCAAATTAAAATAGGGTAATGAAATGTAGTAATAACCACCATACTTTGTTTCTGTTCCCCAGGAATTTTTAATTTTGTAAAATTTATTACCGCGTTGGTCTTCAGCCATTCCTACAAGATGCATGAGATGATCATCAGTAGTTTTAAAGGTATTAAAAGCTGTTTCCCGCATTTCAGGAGTGATCTTTTTTTCTTCAACAGGCAGTTCAAGGTCTTTGTCATCATCTTCAGGCTCATTGAGAGGAACAAAGGCAACGCAGGTATCCTGATAACCAAAATATTCATCACTCACATCGGCATCCCAGCAAACTGTATAATCATTTTCCAGGGCATAGTCTGTAATTCTCTCCATATCTTTTAGAGGCACATTGTAATACTGATCGTTAAAAGTCCAATTATCAGGAACAGGAAGTCGCATTTGCTGGTACTTTTCTCTATTAGGCAGGGAAACAATCTCAATGTAATTATCAGGATTTAATTGCAGGTAATCACTCATGAACTCTTTAGGTTTATATTCCTTATTCTGGTATTCAAAAGATTGAACATTATCTCCCAGATAGACATCCAGAATACCCTGATAGGCAGATTTCCAGCGCTCAGTTATTCTTCTGCCATCTAATAAGCCGTCTAAAAAGCCCTGTAAAACGTCAGCCAGTTCCCGGTGATTTATCTCACCATCAACTTTGTAGCCCGGATAAATTTGTTCAGGAACTAAACCATATTCTTTCATTTGATCGATTACATCATGAGCCTGTCCGCCCTGACCAAAAGTAGCCTGACCGTGGCGTTTTACATAGATTTCGGCTTTTTCCTCATAGGCATAACGCGCAATATACATTTCAGAAAGGTCGATACTATCAATTTCAGTTTTCCGGAGAGCTTCAGATTCCAGCATTGAAATAGTTGCAAAACTCCAGCAAGTACCAGAATATTCCTGGTCACGGACAGGAGTATGGGGCACTTCGATAATCTCCTTAAACTGAAAAGCTTCTTCATCAACTGCCGTAGTATCTTCAGCAGAAATTGGTATTATCAGTAATATTATAACCATGCTAAGAAAAATTCGTTTCAACATAATCACCCTTGTTTTATTAGATAATTCGATAAATAGTATTCTAGAAAAACGGACGTTTTTATAACATATCAAGTTGTGGTAGTTTTTTAAAGAGAATAAAAAAACTGACAACCGCTATGACTGTACAGATTACAGCCGGAACAAAATTGGTGTACATGTAGTAACCTGCTGCAAAAACTGTACTATAAACAGCAAAGCAACCAGCCACCATCAGCATAATTCCCAGAGGGAGATCTCCTTCTTTGGCCGTTCTCTTAATAGGATCACCTTGAGCTTTAGCCTTTTTCAAAACAGCATTCCAGCCGTTGCCGCCTGGTCGTACTTTTCTATAAAAGCTCTTCAGAGTTTCCAGATCAGCAGGTTGAGTTAGGAAAGTTACTATAAAATAGATAACAGTCGTAATGCTAACACCGAGCAGTAATTCTTGCCAGTGAGGAAAATCAATACCGAATTTTGGCAAAACAATCTTGAGCATCACAGCAACTATAAAAGATACGATCATTCCTGCCAGTTCGGTAGCGGCATTGATTCGCCACCAGAACCAGCGCAAAATGAAGATTAAACCCGTTCCAGCCCCAATTTGAAGCAAAATTTCAAAAGCCTGTAAAGCATTTTGTAAAACCAGCGCTACCAAAGCGGTCATAAGCATCAGCAGAACTGTAGAAACGCGGCCTACAGTTACCAGCCGTTTTTCATCGGCTTCAGGATCAATAAAGCGTTTGTAAAAATCGTTTACAATATATGACGATCCCCAGTTGAGCTGTGAAGCCATAGTTGACATATAGGCAGCGATCAAGGAAGCAATTACAACGCCCAAAAAGCCATGGGGTATGAATGACAGCATAGCAGGATAGGCTATATCATTTTTTAGATAATGGTCAGCAATGTGCGGGAATTTATCATGGATGGCTTGCAGGTCGGGAAAAACGATCACCGAGGCCAGGCCAACTATAATCCAGGGCCAGGGTCGAATCGCATAATGGGCAACATTAAAAAAGAGAGTGGCTCCAGTGGCATTTTTCTCATCTTTGGCAGATAACATTCGTTGAACCATATAGCCACCGCCGCCCGGCTCTGCTCCGGGATACCAAACGCTCCACCATTGGACCGCAATTGGAATTAGCATCAGAGGTACAAAATTATTTAAAAATTGAGCTTTTGTGCTAAAGTTGGGAATCAGATTTAATTTGTCCGAAACAGCAGGATGGGTAAATAAGCCCTGCAATCCCCCTACTTCCGGCATTTTGACTGCATAAACTGCTGCTGCCACAGCACCGGCCATTGCGAAAGTAAATAGAAAGAAATCATTAAAAACAACCGAACTTAATCCGCCAAGCCCAGCATAAATAACTGTAACAATCATAGCGACTGCCAGGGATTGAAGCGGAGTAAAATTAAACAAAACTGCTCCAATCTTAACAGCTGCAAGTGAAACTGTAGCCATGATCATAACATTAAAAAATACACCGAGATAAAGAGCACGAAAGCCCCGTAAAAAGGCTGCCAATTTACCACTATAACGAATCTCATAAAACTCAATATCAGTCATTACTTCGGATCGACGCCACAATTTTGCATAAACAAAAACAGTCAGCATACCGGTCAGCAAAAAAGCCCACCATTTCCAGTTGCCACTAACACCATGACTACGCACAATATCAGTGACAAGATTGGGTGTATCAGTGGAAAAGGTGGTAGCCACCATGGAAGTTCCCAGCAGCCACCAGGGCATTCTTCTACCGGATAGAAAAAATTCTTTGGAGTTTTTTCCTGCACCTCGTGAAGCGAGATAACCAATTAAAAGAATTACAGCAAAAAAACCTCCAATTATTACCCAGTCAATCGTGCCTATTAACATTAGATCTCCTTTATTCCCAGCTTAAGCCTTGATAATTTTCCTCAATATAATCAATGACTTTAGCTATATCATTTTTACGGGTTAAATCAGGAACATGCTCCCGATGGGGTATTCCATACATTGCTTTTTTATTTTCTTCAACCATATTTAAAATGGCTGTTGGTAATTCCTTTTCTTTCCTGTCCGGATTCATAGGGCAATCACGAACAAAGGGAAAGATCATTTCGCCATCAAATTTGAATAAATTCATACTGACTCTGATTATGCCATCTTCATCAGCATATTTACTAACATCTTTTTTCTGAGGCTTTTCAATAATATCATGTAAATATCCATCTTCATCAGTAGCAGTCACAGAAAAGGCTTCGATCCGTTTTTGTGAAAAATCAAACCCGGACCGGTCATAATCAACCCAGGCATTGGGATGATCATCTTCTATTAATAATTTGAAAGCTTCTGGCGAATATAAATTATCACTATTGCATACTAGAAATGATTTTTCTTGCAACTCTTCGCGCTGGTCAATTGCCTGAAATAGAGCGTCTGCTGTTCCCAAAGGTTTTTCACGGTCATCTGGAATATGCTGAGTAGCAAAGGAAATCTTCAGACCATGAAAATCATTATCTACATCTTTTTCGCCGTATAGTTTGTGAAACATTTCATTATTTTTGGGTGATGTTAGAATAACAATATTTTTGATACCAGCCTGTTTTGCATTATAAAGTAAATAATCCATGATTGGACGGTTTTCTTCACCTAATCCAATCAAACCTTTAGACTTAGAGTCAGCTTCTTTGGCTTTTTGAGCGCTTACGCCTTCTCCAGCCGATGATTTTTTCATGCGGGAAGACATGCCGCCTGCTAAAATTACTAAAGTGTCAGTCATATTCTTCTCCTATTATTTATAGATTCAAAGCTAGCAAATATTATGAAATCTTTTATACTTGGTTTCATTAATTTATAATTGTATCCCAAATTTGGCAATCCTTAAACTTCATAAGTGCTAATGAAATTTAATTTTCCAGACTAAAAAGATCGATTTCCTCATCATGCAGATTTTTGAAAAGCCATCTTGTAAAAAGTGCTACTCCACCTTTGACAATTGCCATTTTCCCTAGATCAGAGGTTACCAGCTTAGTTTGAATTCTGATCTTGGGCATGACATGCTCATTTAAAGCCCGGTTAATAGAATCCAGAATATAATTTCCACCTTGGGAGAATGTTCCTCCAATGATTATCATTTCGGGATTGAATAAATGCAGCAAAATCGAGACACCTTTGCCAAGATGATAACCAATTTGCGAGACTAGATTGATAGCAAAATGATCGCCTTCCTGGGCAATTTCAAAAACTCTGTCCAGATCAAACAATTCCGGGTCTTCAATATCACTAAATTCTTTCAATTTCGTAGGGATGCCTTTTTTAAGGCCTTCACTTAACTCTCTTTTTAGTGCACTTCCTGAGGCGATTGTTTCCAGGCAACCTCGCATACCACATTCGCAAAGACGTCCTTCTCTATCAACCTGAATATGGCCGATTTCACCGGCCAGACCATTTTTGCCACGATAGAGCGTTCCATCTGTTATGATTCCCATACCTACACCCCATTCAACATTGAGGCAGAGAACATTGTCAACTTTTTGGGCTTTACCAAAATGATATTCGCCCATAGCGAGAACCCGAGCATCGTTTTCAATAATGGTCGGAAATCCAAATTTCTCCTCAAAAATTTCCCGGGTGGTTTTCTCATCTTCAGGAACAAGATAGGTATAGCTAACTCCTTTTTCAGAGTCAATCAGGCCTTTCATAGCCACTCCACAACCTAAAATTTTATCCCGATTAATATTTTCTTTTTCAATCAAATTATTGAGATGACCGGCTACCTGATCAATTACATCCAGACCTTCCTCAAGTTTGATCGAAATCTTTTTAAGAGAGGAAACCATCTCATTGTTTAAATCAAAAATAACTATGCGGGTATTATACATATTTATATAAACGGAAACTATGTAGCGGGAGTCAGCCCTCAATCCGTAAACTACAGGCCGCGGGCCTCCTCTTGAATTGGCTTCACGATAGCCTTTTTCCTCGACTAGATCTGTATTCATCAATTTTTCCAGCAATTTTGAAATCGTAGGCGGAGTAGTATTAGTAATGTCAGCCAATTCAGCCTTAGTCATTTTCTTTTTATAATACAAATGTTTGATAATGTTTTTTTTGCGTAAAAAGTTCTTATATTGAACTCCAGTGAGATTGTTTTTATTTCCCATATTACCACCTGTTTTTATATCCGGTCAAATACTAACGATTTTTTTTCGTTAAAACAACAAGTTTTATAAATTTTTTCTTAACTAGCAATTTTATTTCGTTAATATAGTGTTTCAATAGACCTTTTCAGGGGCATTCTCATGCGAAATTATCCGAATAAATTACTCACCAAATATTAAAAACATCGGATCAATTTTTAAATTATATTTGGTGGCATTCATCTCTAAAATTAAAAAGTAACATCTAATTTCAAAAGTAATCCAAGAATTTATATCTATTCTGGGAAATAGTTTATTCTGAAAATCTTCAGATCAATTTTTTGCGTTTAAAAGTAAATTTATTACGTTTTAAATTTTGTCAATGATTTTTTAAATAATTCATAAACGAATTGAACTAATGGATAGAATCGGATTAAAAGACTCTCAAATTGTTTAAACGGTAGAAACTCTAAAATTCATCTAAATAATTCAAGAATATTAAATTAGGTCTTATTATTGTAAAATTTGTTTAAACACCCTTTAAACCCATTATAAAAGGTGTTTAAATACTTAAAATTAAATACAGGTCAGTAAGCAGAATTTATTTTTTTAATCGGTCCCGGCTTTTTCGCAGAGCACACATTCTTCCACACATAGTACAAACTTCATCGTCCAGAGGTTGTGACGATTCTCTGTACTCCCGGGCTTTTTCTTCGTCCATAGCCAGGTTAAACATTTCTTCCCAGTCCAAATTTTCACGGGCTATTCCCATTTTTGCATCCCAATCAACTGCTTTTGGTAATCCTCGGGCCACATCGGCAGCATGGGCAGCAATACGGGTGGCAATTATTCCTTCTCGCATATCTTCCAGATCGGGTAGACGTAAATGTTCGGCTGGAGTTACATAACAAAGAAAATCGGCACCACTTTGGGCAGCC
>DATGCI010000120.1:0-2452 GCA_035312185.1 bacterium | reverse complement strand
GACCAAAAATTCGATAAAATTTTTCATGCCATTGAAGAGAAAAGGTTGAAACCTAAACAAGGCATTTTCTTTGAAGGGCAAATGTTCGATGCGTATACCTTTACCTCAGACCTCCTACGCAGCGCAAAAAAATCCATCATCCTGATTGATAATTATATTGACGATTCGGTATTGACCCTGCTGAGCAAACGCAAAAAAAACGTACTCGCAACAATCTACACCAAAAACATGGGCAAACAACTCAAACTCGACCTGAAAAAACACAACAGCTAATACCCGAAAATAGTGGCACACGAATTCAAAAATGCACACGACCGGTTCCTGATTTTGGATGATACACAACTTTACCATTTCGGCGCATCATTAAAAGACCTGGGCAAAAAGTGGTTTGCCTTTTCCCGGATGGACTCTATGACCGATGATGTATTGCAAAAATTGAAAAACGGAGGTGGAAATGAATAAAAGCATATACAACTTCACGGTGGGTGAACTGATAAAAATACTCCAGCAATACCCCGAAGATATGCCGGTAGTGGTAAGTGGTTACGAAAACGGCTACGAAAATTTTTATCATCCGTTTGTAAAAAAAGTAAAACACCTGCCTGAAAATCCTTATTGGGATGGCCAGTTTCAACTGGACGATAATGGAACAGAAGTACTGCTTTTAGAAAGGGAGGTGAGATATGACTGAGTGGAGACAAGCAAAGTTATCTGACTTTATTGACGTAAAACATGGTTTTGCATTTAAAGGTTCTAATATTACAGATGAAGAATCAAAAAACATATTGGTAACTCCTGGGAATTTTAAAATTGGAGGTGGGTGGAATTACTAACTTAGCTGGGACACAGAGTTAAGCATAAAAACTTATTTTTGTGTAATATGAGAAAACAAAGGACACATTATGACAAAGCATTCAAAGAGAATGCGGTCAAACTTAGTTTAGAGCGCAAGAATGTTTCCGAGCTTGCGCAGGAATTGGGTATTGCCCCTTTTCTTTTATATCGTTGGCGGAAAGAGTTCCAGCAGAAAGGGAAAGCCAGTTTCCCCGGAAATGGAGTCCAGTCTCTAAGTGAAGACGCCAAAAGAATCGCTGAGCTGAAAAAACGTCTGGGTGAGACTGAAACGGAACGTGACATATTAAAAAAAGCTTTGAGCATCATCTCCAAGAGAGATCGTTGATCTTTCTCTTTATAAAGGAATACAACTCGAAACAATGGACGATCGAGGTGATGTGTAAAGTATTGAAAGTGCCCAGAAGCAGTTATTACCGCTGGCTTAAAGATCCAGAGGGACAACGTAAGCGCAAGTATATGGAGTTGGATGAAAAAATCAAAGATGCATATTTTGCGGCTAAAGGACGCAATGGAAGCCCCCGGCTGGCGAAGGATTTGCAGGCATCCGGAATTTCTGTCTCGAGAACCACTGTAGCATGCCATATGAAAGAAATGGGCTTGCGCAGCAAACTTTCCAGACGATTCAAAGTGACGACGGATTCCTCTCACAACTATAAGGTTGCACCAAATCTGCTGAATCGTGAATTTAATCAAAATGATCCTGTGAAAGCGTGTGTCTCTGATCTGACCTATATTCCATGTAGGGATGGATTTCTTTATCTGACTTGTGTGTTGGATCTTTTTGATCGAAAACTGATCGGATGGTCCATAAGTGATCATATGAATGCATCCCATACCGTAATCCCGGCTATTAGGATGGCCAATAGGAACAGACCTTTTGCAGAAGGAATGATATTTCATTCTGACCGGGGCATCCAATATGCCTGCAAACAGACTATTAATCTGTTGAAATCCTTGAAGCTGGAACAAAGTATGAGCGGAAAGGGCAATTGTTGGGATAATGCTGTGGCTGAAAGCTTTTTCAAAACTTTCAAATCTGAATTGGTCTATGGAACCAAACTCAAAACAAGAGAGCAGATGCGCTTGTGTGTATTTGAATATATTGAGTCCTGGTATAATCATAAAAGAAGATTCTCAGCATTGGGAAACTTAACCATTGATGAATTTTGGAATCGGTATAATATTAAAAAAGAATCAATTAAAAATGTCGCTTAACTTTTTGTTTCAGTTAAGTTTGCAAGTCCAGACTGCTTCAAAAGTAACAAGTTCAATTAACTTTTAGCTATACTTACTCTATTTCCGAACTAATTACGATTTGATATGAATGCAAATATATTTGTTTAAACTTTTAATCTCTATTTTCTCCTCAGTAAATAATACATCAGCGGAATCAAATACAAACTCATTACTGTGTCCATCAACATGCCGCCGATGACGGCCAGGCTCAGCGGTTTTTGCAGACCGGTACCCATGGAACAAATATACTTGAAAAACAATCTGTTAGTATTATTGACAAAATGCCTACTTCAATAACAGAAATGACATTTGATTATTTTTTGGTTTCTAATGTCTAATACGATAGGTGTCGGGAAAAAAC
>DATGCI010000119.1:0-13668 GCA_035312185.1 bacterium | reverse complement strand
ACAGGCAGTCAATCATCAGAGGGAGTTCAGATTTCTCCAGCGAAACTTCAGATATGCCCGGAATACTACTCGGATTTCGCCTGGCCGATAAACTGGGACTTTTCATTGGCGATACTGTCAATATAATAAATCCCACTAGTATTGGTGGCACTGTCAATATTCCCTACGTAGGTCAATTTCGTCTGGCCGGAGTTTATAGATTGGATCTTTTTGATTATGATAATGGCGCAGGTTTTGTAAATATATCAGAGGCCCAGCGTATTTTTAGGATGGGACAAGATTTTTCTGGTATAGATATTACTTTTGATAATTATTCCGGAATTGAGAACAAGCAGAGTATTTTTGAAAAGGAACTTAAGCAATCTTTATCGGTTAAAAGCTGGGAAGAATTGCATAAGTCCCTGTTCGGGGCCATGAAATTGGAAAAATATGGAAGCTTTATAGCGCTCAGCTTTATTGTGCTAGTTGCTATATTTAATTTAACAAGTTCACTGGTTATGATGGTTATGGAAAAGATCAATGAAATTGGAATGCTGCAGGCTTTGGGGATGAATAGAAAGCAACTCAAAACTATTTTTCTTAGACTGGGCTTTTTCACTGGTTCTATTGGGCTTGGAACTGGAATATTGTTGTCATTATTGATTTGCTACATTCAGCAATCTTACCAGATAATTCCTCTTCCATCTGTTTATTTTATACCTTATGTTCCTGTAGAAATAAAAGTACTTGATATTATTTTGATAATGGTAACTGGATTAATTTTAATCTACCTGGGTACCCTTTATCCCAGCAAAAAAGCCAGTTCTCTGGTACCTCTGGAGGCTATTAATTATGAAAAATGAATCTGCCAGAAACGAAATTCTGAAAATCAAGAACCTGTCCAAATCCTACCATAGTCAGGGTGAGGATATTACCGTGCTTTCTGAGCTTTCTTTTAGTGTTAATAGAGGAGAGATTTTGGCAATAATGGGCCCCTCTGGAGTAGGAAAATCCACTTTGTTAAATCTTATTGGTACAATTGATAAACCTGATGCGGGAGAAGTTTTTTTCAATGGTAATAATCCTTTTCTTCTTTCTGACAGCGAAATGGCCAAATTTCGCAACAAAAATATCGGTTTTGTATTTCAATTTCACCACCTATTGCCTGAATTCACTGCCCTAGAAAATGTTTACTTACCCTCTATTATTTATGAAGATTCAAAAGAGGAAAAAATCGAAAAAGCGAGGCAGATGCTGGATAGAGTTGGCCTAACTCCCCGCTTGCATCACAAACCATCCCAACTTTCCGGTGGTGAAAGACAGCGCGTTGCTGTGGCACGAGCACTGATCAATAATCCATATGTTATTTTAGGAGATGAGCCTTCGGGTAATCTGGATCTTGATAACAGCAAGAAACTGATAGATTTACTCTTTGAACTTAATGACAAATATGGCACAACCTTTATTTTAGCAACTCATAATCCCAAAATTGCTGAGCGCTGCCATCGTACAATTAATTTGAAAAAAATGCCTGATTAATTCAAAATAATTTCTAACTTTAATACACAATTAGGTTGAAATAAATCAATTAATGATTTAGCTTGTAATAGATAAATGAGATAAAAAGGATAAATATATAAATGAAAGCCAATTTTTCAAAAAGAATACAACAGTTAATTAAATTAGCCCGCAATGAAGCCCGCCGACTCGACCAGGAGTATGTTGGTTCTGAGCATCTTCTTTTAGGATTGTTAAAGCGGTCTAACACATCAGTCGCAGATATATTGAGTAATTTGAATGTTAACACTGACCGTTTAATAAACAAGGTGGAAAAACTTGTTAACAATGATGCCAATGAACCGGTTCTGGGGCCTATTCCTCTCTCTAAGAATGCAGAACAAATTTTGCGAAGTGCCTACAAAGAAGCCAAAAGCGCAGGTTCAGGTTCGATCAGTGATGAGCACGTGATTTTATCCATTCTGAAAATTGATGATGGTATTGCCAACAAAGTTCTCTCCGAAGCTGGAATTAGTTATTCCAATTTCAAAAGTTCCATCAAATCGCCTATAATTTCCACCAAAACAAAAGGTAAAAAAAGTGAGAAAGAGACACCTGCTCTGGATCATTTTTCCCAGGATATCACAGAAAAAGCCACAAATGGTGACTTGGATCCTGTGATTGGCCGAGAGAAGGAAATAGAACGGGTCAGTCAGATTTTAGCCCGGCGTAAGAAGAATAGTCCTGTTCTGATTGGTGAGCCAGGCGTTGGAAAAACTGCCATTGTTGAAGGTCTGGCAACCAATATTATAAAAGGTCAAGTTCCAAAAATTTTGCAGGGTAAACGGGTCATCTCGCTTGATCTCGGTGCCTTAGTAGCCGGTACAAAATATCGCGGTCAATTTGAAGAGCGCATGAAAGCCATCATGAAAGACTTGGAGAAAGCAAACGATACAATTATTTTTATTGATGAATTGCATACTATTGTTGGTGCAGGTGGAGCCGGTACTTCACTGGATGCTTCTAATATGCTAAAACCCGCACTTGCTCGTGGTGAACTCCAGTGTATTGGAGCAACAACTCTTACAGAATATCGTAAACATATTGAAAAAGATGGTGCTCTGGAACGTCGCTTTCAAAAGATTCTGGTTAATCCTCCACTCAGGGATCAAACTCTTGATATTTTAAAAGGCCTAAAAAAACGCTATGAAGATCATCACAGAATCGAATACACAGAAAAAGCCCTGGAAGCTGCGGTGGATCTGAGTGAAAGATACATAACAGACAAATATCTACCTGACAAAGCAATTGATGTAATGGATGAGGCCGGTTCTCGGGTTCATATTCGTGACGTAGTTGTCCCTGATGAGATAGTTGAATTAGAACAAAAGATAGACAATCTTGAAACGAAGAAAGAAAAAGTAATCCAATCACAGAAATTTGAAAAGGCAGCCCAGTTACGAGATGTTGAGAAAAAATTGCAAGAACAACTTGCTGATAAGAAATCCCAGTGGCAAGAAGAAAAGGGCAATGAACCAGTCTATGTTTCTGAAGACGATATGGCAGATGTTGTGACTATGATGACAGGAATTCCCGTCAATCGCATCAAATCCGATGAAAATAAAAAATTAATTGGAATGGAAGATGAACTCAGCAAGTCTGTAATTGGTCAGGATCATGCTATTATGAAAATATCGCGAACTATTCGACATGCCCGGGCTGGTTTGAAAAGTCCTGATCGACCAATTGGCAGTTTCCTTTTTCTGGGTCCAACTGGTGTTGGAAAAACCGAGCTGGCAAAAGTTCTGGCAAAATTTCTTTTCAATACCGAAAATGCCTTGATCAAAGTTGACATGTCTGAATACATGGAAAAATTTTCTGTCTCTCGACTGGTCGGCGCACCTCCTGGCTATGTGGGCTATGATGAAGCCGGAGAATTGACCGAAAAAGTTAGACGGCGCCCCTATTCTGTTGTCCTGTTCGATGAAATCGAAAAGGCTCACCATGACGTATTCAATATTCTGCTACAGATTTTTGACGAAGGGATTTTGACTGATAGTTTTGGACGCAAAATTGATTTTAAGAACACTGTTATCATTTTGACTTCCAACATCGGTACTAAAAAGATTGAAGGCGAAGGCATTGGTTTTTCTACTGCCACAAATAAACAAAAAATGGTTCATGACAAAATTCAAGGAGAATTGAAAAAATTATTCCGCCCTGAATTGCTTAACCGGCTTGATGAAAGAATCATCTTCAATAGTCTGAGTAATGAAGATATTGCCAAAATAATTGACCTTGAGATTTCCAAAATAGTTAAAAATCTACGTTCATCAAATACTGAAATAAAAATTGACGAAAAGGCTAAAGATCTTTTGATCAAAGAAGGCTACGAGCAGAAGTATGGTGCTCGTTCTATCATTCGTGCTATTCGTGAAATGATTGAAGAACCTTTGGCTGATAATATTCTCCAGGGCAAACTGAAAAAATCCGGTACCATCAAAGTTTCCGCTCGTAAAGGCAAGATTATTTTCAAGCAGAACGATCAAGAGGCCATTGAAGCCCTTAAAACTGAATCAGTGAATTATTCAATGTAATTAATAAACTATATTTCTATTATTTTTCTTTAAAAATCTCCGTGGAGTAATTCGCGGAGATTTTTTTTATGATCATTCAAATTTTCAAACTATTCAAAGCTCACAGCCAATTAACAAAAAGCTTTGTCAACTTTTCATCCTAGGGTGACAAACGGCCTTCCCAGGGTAAATATTATGACTATATGTCTTAATAAGACTATGGCATAGGATTTGTGTTTAAATTTAGCGAGTAAATAATAATGAAAATCAGAATAATAAAATAAAGGAGTAACATATGGGAAAAATAATAGGAATCGATTTAGGAACAACAAATTCCTGTGTAGCTGTAATGGAAGGTGGAGAGCCTAAAGTACTGGAAAATTCCGAAGGTAATTCCACTACTCCATCAGTTGTAGTATTCAAAAAAGATGGTGAAAGGGTTGTAGGCGACACTGCTAAAAGACAGATCGTAACAAATCATAAACGAGCCCTTTATTCCATAAAAAGATTTATGGGAAGAACATACGACGAAGTTCAAAATGAACGCGAAGAAGTTCATTTTGATGTAGTAAAAGGTGACAAAGGCGATGCCCGTATTAAAGTTGAAGACAAGGTTTATTCTCCTCCTGAAATCAGTGCTATGATACTTCAGAAAATGAAAAAAACAGCTGAAGAAAAATTAGGCGAAAAAGTTGACAGAGCTGTAATTACTGTCCCAGCCTACTTTAATGATTCACAACGTCAGGCCACAAAAGACGCTGGTAAAATCGCAGGATTAAAGGTAGAAAGAATTATTAACGAACCAACTGCTGCTTCCATGGCCTATGGTTTGGATGATGATCGTGATCAAAAAATCGCTGTATATGATCTTGGTGGTGGAACATTTGATATTTCTATTCTTGAAGTTGGTGATGGCGTTTTTGAAGTCAAAGCAACCAGCGGTGACACCCATTTAGGTGGTGATGATTTTGACAAGCGTATTATCGATTGGATGGTTGAAGAATTCAAAAAAGATAAAGGCGTAGATCTCAGTAAAGATGAAATGGCGCTTCAGAGATTAAAAGAAGCTGCAGAGAAGGCCAAAATCGAACTCTCATCCAATAAAGAAACCGAAATCAATTTGCCTTACATTACCGCCGGTGCTGAAGGCCCGCTCCATTTAATGATGAAATTAACCAGAGCAAAATTTGAATCTCTTGTCAATGATCTAATTGAAAGAACAAGAAAACCTTGTAACCAGGCCATGCAGGATGCTAGTATTTCATCTTCAGAAATAGATGAAGTTATTCTCGTTGGTGGTTCAACACGAATTCCAAAAGTACAGGGACTTGTCAAAGAAATCTTTGGACAGGATCCTGACAAAAGCGTGAATCCTGACGAAGTTGTCGCTATTGGTGCTGCGATTCAGGCTGGTGTTCTCTCTGGTGAAGTTGATGATCTGCTCCTTCTTGATGTTACACCATTATCACTTGGAATCGAAACTCTTGGTGGAGTAACTACAAAATTAATCGAGCGCAATACGACTATTCCAACAAAAGAAAAAGAGGTTTTTTCAACTGCCGCTGATAATCAAACATCAGTAGAAATAAATGTTCTTCAAGGTGAACGAGAAATGGCCAAAGACAATAAAAGCATTGGCCGTTTCCATCTTGATGGAATTCCACCCGCTCCACGTGGTGTTCCTCAGATCGAAGTAACCTTTGATATTGATGCCAATGGCACCCTGAATGTCTCGGCTAAAGATAAAGGAACTGGAAAAGAACAGAGTATTCGTGTCGAAACTTCTAGCGGGCTTAGTGAAGATGAAATCGACGATATGGTTGAAGAAGCCAAAAAGCATGCTGAAGAAGACAAAAAGCGCAAAGAAAAAATTGAATTGCGCAATAGAGCCGATGCTCTCATTCATCAAACTGAAAATAATCTGGACGAATATGGTGACAAACTCGATGATAGCCAAAAAAGCAAAATTCAGGATGCTCTAGAAGATCTCAAGAAGGCCAAAGAGGATGGTGACCAAACCAAAATCAAAGAAGCTATTGATAATATGAATAGCACATGGTCTGAGATGGCCTCTTCCATGTACCAGGGTGCCCAGCAAGCTCAAGGTGGTCCTGGTGCTGCAGCAGGCGGCGCAGCAGGTCAGCAACAAGCAGGCGGCCCCGGTGCTAATGCTGGTGCTCAGCAACAATCCGGCTCGTCTTCAGATGAAGATCAGGAAGTTGAAGACGCCGACTTTGAAGTAGTTGATGATGAGGAAGAATAAGCACCTCTAAAACAAGCTACGAATATATAAATAAGGCGGGCAGTCTAGGCTGTCCGCTTTTTTTATTTTGTATAATTCTTCTAAATTCGCCTAATTTTTAACAAATATATTTATCTTATCTGATATTTTTCTGCGCTCAAACTTATATTGCCTTGCAATCCATTTAAAAGTTTTATCCGAGTAAAAGCATACATGCGTTGGATCTCTTCGATAATGCCAGTTAGAAAAATTAATATCAGCATCTCTCAATCGAGTCATTATGCCAAATATGCCACTTGATTTAAGGAGACCTGTTATTTTTTGGAATTCTTCTCCCGGCCTGGCTAAATGTTCCACAACTTCAGTGCAGGTAACGAAATCATATTTTTTTTTATAAATAAAGCTATTGGGAGCATAGTAAGGATCATATATATCCATTTTATAGCCATTTTCTTCCAACATTTGAGCTAGAGCTGGTCCCGGGCCACTCCCATAATCAAGCCCATCTGCCGGCTTGTCAACATAATCCAAAATCGCATTTAGCATCCCTGAAAGAAACTCTCGATAATTATCATCTTCAGGGTTATTTTCATGAAGATCATAACGTTTTTTTTCCTCATCATGGGAAAGGTGATATTTCCGGGGTAGAAAAACCAGATCACAATTATCACATATTAAATACTGTTTATTGTCAACTTTTTGGAATGACCGGATTTGTTCGCTTTTACATAAAGGACAATAGTTCTCCATCATTGTTCCAGTTTTTATATACTATTTCTTCTTAAAATAAATTTATATTTTAAACTTTCCGACGCTAATATATTTATTAGATAGCAATATTAAAACATTTTTTTCTGCAAATTTATTGATAAATTGGTTACCGATATCTGATTTCATCCATTATCGGTGATTCAGCGAATTTTCCAGTCTGAGGATGGAACAATTTTACAGCTATTTTGTAAAAACTTTGCTATTTAATTTTTAAAATATTTCTGATAAATTAAGAGCCGATTATTTGAAACTTTAAGATTAAACGGAGGGTAAAATGTTTAAAAGATCTGTTATCCTAATTGTAGGATTGTTATTACTAATCAGTTGTGGTGGACCACAAAAAGATGCCAGCGGATACTGGAAATCTGCAAAAGCTCTTGCTGATGTTGGTAATTATGAGGGAGCTATAGACCAATACAACAAAATTTTGAAGTATTATCCCTCTGATTCCCTGGCTCCTAAATCTCTTCTGAGGATTGGTGAGATTAAACGCTCCAATACAAACCAATACCAGGGAGCTATCAAAACCTACAAAAAATTCATCAATAAATATCCTAAAAGCCCAAGCTCAGCCAATGCCATGTTCATGATTGGCTATGTCTATGCCAATGATCTAAAAAATCAGGAAGAAGCCAGACAGGCTTATAAAAGTTTTCTAGATAAATATTCTGATCACGAATTGGCTCCCTCGGCAGAATGGGAATTAAAAAATCTGGGTAAGGAACTGGAGGATGTGATCCAGGCTGATCAGTTGAGCGAAGATAAAGAATAATTCAGATAAATAATGAGGTTTTAATAAATGTCCTTCAACTTATCGGAACTTAATAAAAAAATTGAAGATGAGAGCAGCTTTGTAGAGAATCTTCAGAATGAAATGCATAAAACCATTGTTGGTCAAAATCAGATGATTGACCGACTGATAATGGGACTATTATGCAATGGTCATATTCTTCTTGAAGGCGTACCAGGCCTGGCTAAATCTTTAACAGTCAGTACACTTGCTCAGACAATGGATGCCTCTTTTAACCGAATCCAATTCACTCCTGATCTACTGCCAGCCGACTTGATCGGTACTCTGATATACAATCAAAAAACAGCAGAATTTGAAACCAAAAAAGGCCCAATTTTCAATAATATAATCCTGGCTGATGAGATTAACCGCTCACCTGCAAAAGTGCAATCTGCCCTTCTGGAAGGAATGCAAGAACGCCAGGTTTCAATTGGCGATCAGACCTTTAAACTTGATGATCCCTTTCTTGTTCTGGCCACTCAAAATCCTTTGGAGCAGGAAGGAACTTATCCCCTTCCTGAAGCTCAGGTTGACCGTTTTCTATTCAAAGTAATTGTATCCTATCCTAGCAAAAATGAAGAACTCAAGATCATCGATAAAATGGCCAAAACTGAGGTCGTCAACGAGGTTTCTAAAGTTGTGGATACTAAAGCTATTAAAAAAGCCCGAAAAACTGTTAATGAAGTTTATATCGATGAAAAAATTCATAATTATATCGTCGATCTTGTTTTTGCAACCCGTGAACCAGAAAAGTATGAACTCAACGAGCTGAAAGATTTCATTAATACTGGTGCTTCTCCTCGTGCATCAATCTATCTCTCTCTCGCTGGAAAAGCCCGGGCTTTTATGGAAGGTCGAGGGTTTGTTACACCGGAAGATATTCGGGAAATTATATATGATATTATGCGCCACCGGATCATTCCAACATTTGAAGCTGAAGCAGAAGAAGTAACTACTGAAGATATTATTCAGCGAGTTGTGGAGACTGTTGAAGTACCGTAAAATTTAAACTGATTTATAAAAGCAAATAACTTTTATAAATGGTTCAAATTAAAAAATTCTGACAAAATCAATTTATGATACCACGTGAAATACTAAAGAAAGTTAAGTTAATAGAACTCCAGACCCGCAAACTGGTTGATGACGTTTTTAGCGGAGAATATCACTCTGTTTTTAAAGGTCAGGGTATGGAATTTTCTGAAGTTCGGGAATACGTGGTTGGTGATGATATTAGAAATATTGACTGGAATGTAACGGCTCGCAACAATCATCCTTATGTAAAAGTTTACGAAGAAGAGCGAGAATTAACAGTGATGCTGGCTGTGGACGCTTCCGGTTCAGGTAATTTTGGATCCAATAAAAAATTAAAATCTGAGATTGCTGCTGAAATTAGCGCCCTTCTGGCTTTTTCCGCCATTAGAAATAATGATAAAGTTGGTCTTCTAATTTTTACCGACAAAATTGAAAAATACATTCCACCTCAAAAAGGTCGCAGTCATGTGTTACGAGTTATCAGAGAAATCCTATACTTCAAACCTGAATCCCGTCAAACTGACATTAATACAGGTATTGAACACCTTTTGAACGGTCTTAAACGCCATAGTATTGTATTTTTACTATCTGATTTTGAGGATCAGGGCTATTTTCAGTCACTAAAGATTCTAAATAAAAAACATGACGCTATCGCAATTCATACTGTTGATGAACGGGAAAAGAATATCCCTGACCTAGGGCTGGTAACCTTTCAAGATCCTGAAACGGGAGAAAAAATAACAGTTAATACAAGCGACAAAAATTCAAAACAAAAATACGTCGATTTTATTGAAAGTAAACGTTATAGCTTTATTGAAAAAGCCAATAAAATGAATCTGGACCACATTGAAATCGATGTTTCACAATCCTATATAAAGCCTCTGGTTAGTTTCTTCAAAACTCGGGCTCAACGTTTAAAATAATAAGTACTTTAATGAATAAATTTATGCTGAAAAAAACTCAATCATCTTTTTATAAATTCCGCAATATTGCTCTCATTATCCTGTTATTTACAATCTTTTTTAGTAGTTCTCTTTTTGCTAATAGTGAGATGATTACCAGAGTCGATACAACTATTGCTACAATTGGCGACCACATCAATCTGAGAATTGATATTCAGCATGGTCAAGATCAAGAGGTTACCTTTCCAGACAGTGACAATTTTGGTAAGTTCCAGGTGCTGGATAGATCGACTACTCAGAAAGAATTAGAAAATTTGCTGCAATCACAAGCCCATTATAAAATAACAACTTTTGATACCGGTCATGTAAAAATTCCGCCTCTAGCAGTCAAAGTTACTTCAAAAACCGATTCTAGCCAGACTCTCGTTTATAAAAGTGATTCAATCAGGATCAATATAATATCAGTCTTATCTCCTAATGCTCGCCAAGAAAAAGATATTAAAGGCCCCTTCCCTATTCGTACTATTATTCCATGGGAAATTATTATTTTTGCGGCTCTGTTCATTCTTTTCAGTTTGGGTCTATATCTGAGTATCCGTCAATGGCGCAAAAAAAATAATGACACGCAACAGGTAGATGAAAATTATCTCAAACCACCTCATACAATCGCCTTTCAAAGGCTCAACAAACTGCGTAATGAGACAAATTTTTCTGACAAAAAAGCTCTGAAAATATTTTATTTTAAATTATCGGAGATAGTACGCCAATATCTGGAAAGAAGATTCTTTATCTATGCTTTGGAAATGTCAACCTCAGAAATCATTGAATCATCGCGGCATTTTGATCTTGATGATAATATGATTGAAAGGCTTCAAGAAATTCTAAGGGCTATCGATATTTATAAATATGCAAATCAGCCTTCTGATCGCAGTACTGCCATTCAATATTGGCAAAATATTTATAATTGGATCAAAGAAACCAAACATGATCCGTTCTATTCTGATCGTTCAGGTCTTACCGAAACAATGGAAGAAATACAGGCCGACCAAAATTAATTTTATTTATCGTAAATTTCAGAATTAACTACATTTTTAGGTTTTTTTCCTGAGAGTACGGCAATTATGCTTTCTGCTGCCATTTCCGCCATCCTATTGCGAGTTTGATCTGTAGCAGATCCAATATGAGGAGTCAGGATGACATTATCCAGATCAAATAATTGGGGATGAACTTGCGGTTCTTGTTCAAAAACATCCAGAGCAGCCCCAGCAATCCATTTCTCCTCAAGTGCTCTTGCCAATATCTTTTCATTGACTACCGGTCCCCTGGCTGTATTTATCAGGAAAGCATTATTTTTCATCAATTTTAACTCATCAATATCGATCATATAATGGGTCTCATCGGTAAGGGGTACATGTAAGGAAACAAAATCTGATTCTTTCAACAAATTATTCAAACTAACCCGAAGGGCACCTGTCTCTTTTTCAAAATTTTCTTTTTGGCTTCTGTTATGGTATATTACTTTCATATCAAATCCGGCTGCTCTTCGGGCTGTGGCCTGACCTATGCGTCCCGCTCCAATTATACCCAGAGTTTTGCCATATACATCGCTACCGAAAAGCAATTCAGGCGCCCAGCCTTTAAATTTTCCTGCTCTTGTAAATTTATCAGCCTCAACAACTCTTCTGGAAATCGCCATGAGCAGTGACCAGGCTAGATCGGCAGTAGTATCCGTCAATACTCCAGGCGTATTCGTTATAACTACATCATTTTTAGTTGCTGCTTCGATATTAATATTATTGAAGCCAACGGCATAATTGGCCACAACTTTCAGTCCTGGATGTGATTGCAAAAAGGCGGCGTCAATTTTGTCAGCCAGCATAGTCAGAATTGCATCAACATCTGAAGAGAGCTGCTTTAATTCCTCATTAGACAAATTCCGATTTTCCTGATTTAAAACTAAATCCGCGTCAAAATTCTGTAATTTACTAAGACCCGGCTCAGGAATTTTTCTAGTAACTAATATTTTCATGATACCTCCACAAAAAAAAGCAGATAAGTTTTGAAAATTATAACCTATCTGCTTATTGGTTTATTAATTTAAAAATTTATTTTTTGCTGTTATATTCCTCAATTTTCCTTTGATAGAACTTTTTGTTTTGAGGATTTAGTTTTATTAGTTTCTGTCGCTGTTTTTCTGTTCCATAATCGAGTAACAATCCTATCATGGCCTCTTTTCGAGCATTAATAAAGACGATTGTATTTCTCTCACTGGAATTAATTTCAAAGATACTTTCCAGATTATTTAACATTTTGTCAATATTGGCGGGAATATTTTTAGTTTCTTTATTATTTTCCAGATCAATGATTTTCCAAAAATAATACTTAAATCTTCGGTATTCAGGAAGGTCAAGAATTTTATTTAAATCTTTCAGCCTTTCCGACCATCCATCCGAGTAATTGGAATACTGACCCTGAGAAGCAATATCACGGGCCTTTTCATAGAGATTATCGCCGCCCATCAATTCATAGGTATCCATTTCACCCGCCAAAATAGCATAAGCGTAAAAGTCAAATATACTGGATAATGGTCTAATCATTTGCTGATGGATTAGCGATTGGTTTTCATTATAAATAAATTTAAAGCTCTCCTCTAAAAAACGCTGATCACCTGATACTGTAGATACAAACATTTGCCCGGAGAATTTACGATTACTACCGGCTTGATTAACACTATTGGCAAAAATATTAATTCTTATAGGTATATTGATTCCATAGGTATTTTCGAACCAATCATAATTAGTAAAATAATCAGGAATCCTCATTTCAAGATTATTTAGGTCCTGGCGTTCTTCTCGGGAAAGTCTACTACATTCAATTTTTATCTCAGCATCAGAAAACTGAGCACTCATATTTATTACTAAAAATACTGCTAAAATTAATGATAATACAATTTTTGATTTCATATTGCCCCCAGCTTATTCTCCTAAATATAAATATTATGCTTGAATTATGAAAGTAACTCTTTTGATTTTATTAAAGTTAAAATGTTATTAAAATTCCAATATTTTGGACTTGACTTTACCAAAGTCTATCTTTAACATCAGCTGTTATTTGACAGGGGACGATCGGCTTCGACGGATTGGTGAAGTGATCAAGAGCAGCGGAAGTTTGGAGCAGGGCTTCCATAAAAAAGTTCCACTCAATTAAGTGCCGAAAAGGTACCTACACACCTGTTAGCTGATAATCAGTCAACAGGTGCCTTTGCAATGGCATAAGCCTGAAGCGAAGGTGGCGTGTTGTCCCGTTCTACGCTACTATCCAAACAACGGGAATAGGTCTGTTACCGCACTCAGAAGACCAAATATAGAACATCAGAGTGATACGCTGAATAGCATTTGTTCTGTTCTTGCTATTCAGAAGAGCCAATCATGAATAGAACTAAGCTGTAGGACTTGATTATGGATTCAGTCCGGACGAGGGTTCAATTCCCTCCGTCTCCACTTTTAATTTAAATGCCCCGTTGAGAAACGGGGTATTTTTTTTGTTTATAATTCTGATTATAAAATATGTTTTTTTCTTAAGGCCTTACGTAAAACCAAATAACCCAAATTTATTGAAATTAAAAAAATAACCTCCTATCTGAAGCTTTGTTTTGCAAAACAAAAGCCGAAATTTTATCTTTTAAATCAGACAATCCGATTTTACAATTAAAGTATAAACCTGACTTTTTTGCTACTTTTTTCTTATTTAGTTTATATTCCTGGATATTATCTGCAATTATTTACCATTTTAATATTGACTATTGACAATTCTAAACGAGGTTATTACATTAATTTGAGCGGCAAATTTACAGGGCATGTTATCAATTGTTATTTGATA
>DATGCI010000118.1:0-4774 GCA_035312185.1 bacterium | reverse complement strand
TGACAATTTGTCAATGCCTTTTAAGCGAATGGCAGAGTTTATTCCATTTGAACTCAAAATGGCTTTGCGAGTCACAAAGGGTGAAATTTTATCTATTTTGAATTCATGACGGCCAGCAATTGAATTGACTTTTTGCACTGTCGGATCTGTTATATTTTTTCCTGTAATTTTTAAATGGGATTCGATATTTATGACCCGTTCAGCAATCTCTTTTTCAAAGCCATTTAGAACGCTGAGAGTGATGACCAAGGCGAAAGCACCCAGACCAATTCCAATAATAGAAACCCAGGAGGTGAACGATACCAGTCCTGTCTCCTTTTTGGATCTAAAATATTTTAATGCTATCCAGGTTAAAGTTGATTTTTTCATTTTGTTCCTGATCTATTCATAGTGCATAACTTCGCCGGGAAAAACACTGCTTGCTTTGTAAGCCGGATAAATTGTTGTTAATAATGAGCAAATAAGAGCTGCCCCGCCAATCATGATAAAATCTTTGATTCTAAGTAAAATTGGAACATTTTTCATAAAATAGACATCTTCCGGTATTGATATTATTCCATAGGTGTTTTGTAACCAGGCTAATAACAGAGCCAGGCCAAATCCTAGCACAATCCCGCCTAATCCAATTAGAACAGATTCTTGAACAAATATACTGATTATTTGAGATCGATTGAGTCCCAGGCTTTTTAAAACTCCAATGTCTTTAGTCTTTTCAATCACTATCATTGTTAAGGCACTTACAAGATTGAAAAGAGCTACTAGAGCAATTAGGCCAAAAACAAGAATAATAGGAAAACGTTGAACTTTTAACCATTTGAAAAGATTCTTGTGGAGGTCGTCCCAGCTAAAAGCATGATAGGGGAATCCGAGTTTCTCATTAATTTGGGCCGCAATCTGGCTAGCATTATCAGGATCGATTATATTCATTTGAAAACCGGAAAAATTATTCATATCAAAAAGATCCTGACAGGCTTTCAAATTGGTATAGACAAAAATATCATCGTATTCTGCTATACCGGAATGATAAGTGCCGGTCAAAGTGAACTTTCCAATTTTGGGGCTGCTAGAAAAAGAACTCTTCTGTTTAATATTGAAGAGATAAACCTGATCTCCAATATCTGCCTCAAGGTAATTGGCCAATTTTCTACCCATTAAAATCCCGTCCGATCCGTCTGCCGTCTTGAGCTGCAATTTACCTTTGACTATAAACCGGGATATATTAAGGGTTTTTTTGATGTCTTTATCACGAATTCCTTCTACAATAACGCCATCTGTATTTTTGCCTTTTCGAATGATAACATTGCGATGAATATAGGGGACAATTGTTTGGATGGCTTTGATGCTATCAAGTTTTTGATAAACTGTGCGAGTTGAGTCCATTGAGTCTTTATATAGAAGTCGCAAGCGAACATGAGAATCGAAATTAATCAATTTGCCTTTTAATTCTTTCTCAAAACCGTTTAGCACAGAAATTGTTAATATTAATGCTGCAACTCCAATGGCCAGGCCAACTGTAGAAATAATGCTGATAAAAGAGATGTAGCCTACCTTATGCTGGCTAAAAAGATGACGCTTTGCTATAAAGGAAGAAATTCTCATAATGGAGCTTTACTACTGTCTCATTTGGGGAAATAGAAGAACATCGCGAATAGAATTTTGATTTGTTAGTAGCATTACCAATCGATCTATGCCTATTCCAACTCCTCCAGTAGGAGGCATGCCGTATTCCAGCGCTTCCAAGAAATCTTCATCAAGAGAATGAGCTTCTTCATCACCAGAATCGCCCAGTCTTTTTTGGCTCTCCATACGCTCTCTCTGATCAATAGGATCATTCAATTCGCTAAAGGCATTCACAAATTCCTGCTGACCGATAAAAAGTTCAAAGCGTTCGACAAGATTTTTGGATCCGTTTCTTTTTAATTTTGCCAGTGGGGAAATGGCTTTGGGAAGGTCGGTGACAAAGGTTGGTTGCACGAGTTCGGGTTCAACAAATTCATCAAAAAGATACTCAATGAAACTGCCATAATGATCCTGGGGCTCAACGTCCATACCCTTTTGTTTGCAGATTTTTTTGAGCTTATCGGCGTCAGCTTCGGATACATCTTCGCCTGTGTATTTTTCGATCAATTCAAACATAGAATGGCGGGCAAAAGATTGTTCAAGATCAATTTCATGACCATTGAATTCAAAAGTTGTTTTGGAAAGTTTATCAGCCATAAATTTGAAAAATATTTCAACAAAATCCATCATATATTCATAATCAACATAGGTCTGATAAAATTCCAGAAGAGTGAACTCGGGGTTGTGGTTTCTATCAACTCCTTCGTTGCGGAAATTTTTTGATAATTCATAGACCCGATCAAATCCACCAATGATCAGGCGTTTTAAATATAGCTCGTCAGCTATTCTCAAGTAAAATTCAGAATTGAGAGCATTATAGTAAGTTTTAAAGGGCCGAGCATTGGCTCCTCCATAAAGAGGCTGCAGGATAGGAGTTTCGACTTCCAAATAGTCGTGGCCATTTAGAAAATCACGAGTCCATTCCACAATCTTACTACGTGTTTCAAAGACTTCTTTTACGTCGGGATTGACAATCAGATCCAGGTATCTTTTACGATAGCGAAGTTCTTTGTCGCTGAAAGAATCATAGGTTTTTTCGTCAGATTCCTTGACAATTGGAATTGGACGAATGCTTTTGGTTAAAATATCCAATTTTTCTACAAAAATAGTGATCTCACCTGTTCTGGATTTCATAACCTTTCCGGTCACTCCAATAATGTCACCAATATCAAGAAGTTCAAACAATTTATATTGATTTTCGTCAATTTTATTTTTTTGAACGTAAATCTGTAGATTGGTTTGATTATCGCGCAGATCGCAGAAGTTGGCTTTGCCCATTCTTCTGATAGCAACTAACCGACCTGCTGTTTTTATAGTAACTTCTTCTTTGATATCTTCATAATTATCAATTATTTCTGCAGCTGTATGAGTTCGATCAAATTTATAATCATAGGGATTAAAGCCTAATTCTTTTATTTTTTCTACTTTTTCTGTTCTTACTTTTCTGATTTCCTGTAAGGATTTCCCTTCGGAATTGTTTGTGCTCAAGTTTTACTCCTTGTTATTTTGATTATGCAGTAAAAATGTTTTGATAAATTTATCAATATCGCCGTCCATAACAGCATCGACATTGCCTTCTTCTAAGTTGGTGCGATGGTCTTTTATTTTGCGATAGGGGTGAAATACATAGGAGCGAATCTGATTTCCCCAGGCAATATCTTTTTTATTATTTTCCATTTTATTGCGTTCTTTCTCCCGTTCCTCTTTTTTTCTTTGATAGATACGGGCTTTCAGCAATTTCATTGCCGTTTCTTTATTTTTATGCTGGGAGCGTTCATTCTGACACTGGACTTTGATACCAGTTGGCTCATGAGTAATGCGAATTGCTGATTCAGTCTTATTGACATGCTGACCACCGGCTCCGCTAGCTCGATAGGTATCAATACGCAGATCATTCTCATCTATTTCTACTTCGATTGTGTCGTCAATTTCCGGATAGACAAATACAGAAGCGAAGGAAGTATGTCGCCTTTGATTGGAATCAAAAGGGGAGATTCTGACCAGTCTGTGAATTCCGGCTTCAGCTTTGAGATATCCATAGGCATATTCACCTTTAACCTCCAAAGTTACATCTTTTATCCCCGCTTCTTCGCCCTTCATAAAATTCAATTCTTTGTATTCGTAATCATTTTTATCTATCCAGCGGGTGTACATTCTCAAAAGCATTTCAGCCCAATCCTGAGATTCTGTCCCACCAGCGCCGGGATGAATACTGAGAATTGCGTTTTTATCATCATCTTCACCGCTTAGCATATTTTCTAGTTCAATTTGCTCGACTTCTTTTTTTAAGGCTGGCACCATTTCCTGCAATTCGGCCTGCATATCTTCGTCATCTTCAGCCAGCATTGCCAATTCTTTCAGATCATCATAACGATTCTTAAGCTCGTGAAATTTTTTGATAATATTTTCTAGAAATGTGAGGCGTTTTGATACTTTGCGGGCTCTTTTTGTATCATCCCAAAAATTTGGTGAAGAGGCCTCTTCCTGTAATTTTTCTTTTTCTTTTATTTTATTTTCCAGGTCAAAGTAACCCCCGAAGTCTTTCAATACGAGGTTGTAGATTGTCGATCATTTCGTGAATGTCGATTTCCAATGTCATGAAAATTCCCCTATTATTTATTTCATTTTGTCTTCTGAAGGATGGATTGAATGCGAATATTTAAAATTTGATAGGGCTACATAAGTTTTAGTGCCTTCTACCCCTTGCCAGGATTGAATTCTGTTGAGGAGATGCTCCAAAGATTCAGTGCTTTCAGTATAGATTTTAACAATATGGGAACTATCACCGGTTATGGAATAACACTCAGTAATGTCTGGCTCTGAATTGATTTTATCTAAAAAATTGCGATACTTATAATCGTTTGAATGGGAATAAAAAATATGGACAAAGGCAGTAATATCTTTACCAAGTTTTTGATGATTTACCTCAGTATAATATCCTTTAATAAAACCATTCTTTTCAAGCTTCTTAATTCGCTCACTAACAGCAGGTATAGTTAATTCAACTTCTTCAGCAATTCGGTTTCTCTGAACTCTACCATTTTCTTGTAGAATATTTAATATCTTTACATCAATTTCGTCTAACATGTGTCCTCCAGACTAAAAATACATTCTTTTACTATCCGGAAATATAGTAATATCTAATCATAAAATA
>DATGCI010000117.1:0-23338 GCA_035312185.1 bacterium | reverse complement strand
GATTTTGTTCAGGAAGCCCGCAATATTGACCGTTTTAAAAATCATTTTCAGGATAATCCCGGTGTTCGAATTCCTCAGGTTTACTGGGATTTTTGCTCCTCAAAAGTAGTAACAATGGAGTATATTGATGGGATTGGGATTGCTGATGTTGAAAAAATCGAAAAGGCCGGATTGGATAGAAAGGAAATAGCCAGAAAGGGTGCCGAGATCACTCTCAAGCAGATTTTTGAATATGGCTTTTTTCACGGTGACCCTCACCCAGGAAATTTATTCGTTCTAGAAGACAATGTAATTGCTCCTATGGATTTTGGTCTGGTGGGAAATCTGGATAGAGAATTGCGGAACTCACTGGCTCAGCTAATGAGCGGATTTGTGCATAAAAATATTGATAGAATTGTACGGGTGCTTTACAATATGGGTGTGATAAATAGTAAATTGGACGAGGGGGCGCTTAAGCTGGATATATCGGAATTGATTGAGCGCTATTACCAGCTCGAAATTCGTCATGTTAATGTAAACCAAATTATGGAAGATGTAACCAGATTGGTCACAAAATATAAAATCAAACTGCCGAAAAATTTGTTCCTGATGACCAAAGCTATGTCCCTGATGGAGAGCATTGCCCGCCAACTGGACCCGAAATTTAACATGGTTAAAGTCAGCAAGCCTTATGTTCAGAGCTTTATGATCAAAAGATGGAGCCCTAAAAATATTGCCGAAGAAGTTAGCCTTTGTATAGAAGATGTACTCGATTTAGTTGAGACATCGCCCAGAACAATCAAGAGAATTCTCCAGCAGATCAAACGAGGTCGCCTGGGATTTAATCTTCACCATGAGGAGTTGAGTCGTTTTATCCATATGCTCGATAAGGCCAGCAATAGAATATCATTCAGTTTGATTATTGCTGCCTTGATTATTGCATCCTCTGTTTTGGTTAATTTTGGGAAAGGTCCGCTCCTGTTTGGAATTCCGGCAATTGGACTGATAGGATATCTGATCGCAGCTATTATGGGCCTCTGGCTGGTCATCGCTATTCTTAGGTCGGGGAGGTTGTGACTAGATAATTTTTCAAGCATAGAAAAATGAATTCCTTGCTTAAATGCAATTTTAATGTCTAAAAACCGGCTTCATTTATTATTTTTAAATTGCTATTAAGATTCGTTGTCAGAAAATTTTTATATATCTCTAGTAATAAGTAATTTGGGTGTTTTTATAATAATCATTTAACCGATATTTTATCTTTTGTAAAGACAAATTATCGGATATTTTGTCATTTTCAAGTAAAAAATATCGAATTCTTGCTTTTTTACCCACAAAAAAAGCCCGGCAAAATAAATTAAGCCGGGCTTCTAAGACTATAAAATAGTAGAGATTATTTTTGCAGAATTTCTCGGTAATGATCTGCTTGCTTTTTCACTTTTTTATTTTCTTTTTCTAGATCCTGGACAAATCCATCGTCTTCTAATTTCCCGCGAACTTTCTCAAAATCAGCATCACGAGTTTTTTCGTCGCCATCGATTCCGTATCCAATTTTACTGGTCTGATCGAATTCTTTTTCAGCATCTCGCAGGATCATTTTGTTGAGCTTGACCTTATATTGTTCCCATTCATCAACAATCTCGATAAAATCCTCTTTTGTCAGATCGGAAACCTTTTGGTATTCCTGCTTGATCAGGCTGGCTGCCCATTGCCAGGCAAATTTATCATAATGGTTATTGATCTCAATTAATTTGGCTTGAATGGACTCCAGATCAGTAAGATTACCAGAGGTGATATCTTTGATTAAATTGCCAATTTGTTCGGCAGGAGCCAGCATTCCAGCCATATCAATCCATTTTTCATCTAATGGCATTTCAGAAGTATCAACCTTATTCTTAATGTTATCAAGAGATTGGGCTTCAATTTTATTAATTTGTTTTATCAGTTGATCTCCGATGAAGATTTTGATCGGCATACGATAATATTTTTTAGCAGCCCGTAGTAGTAACCTTTTTATCTTAACTCCACCATAACTGACATATTTTAGTTTTTTACTGGCCTTTTGATAGAGCTCATCAGACTTATTGAGACCTGATAAGATTTTTCCAACTGTATAGGGACTAAAAAGGCTAAAATTGATAAGATCACGCCGATTTTCGGGATCGCGATTATCTCTATTAGGCCATTTTAGGCTATCACGACGGGTTCCAACTGTAATTAAATTCATGGCTGGAGATAGTACGGATTGACCATCTATTTTTTCAATGTAGGAAAAAGGAAATTCACTAACATCAAAATTGGTTGTGTGTTTTCCCATTACTGCTGAAAAGGGGCCGACTTTACTGGGCCATAGTAAATAGGAAAAAGAACCAGTTTTACAGCCTCGGGCTAAAATTCCCTGATGAACAGGACCCAGTTTGTACATATGATTACTTTGATTGGTGCCACTTCCGGCATTGTAAAAAGAGAACATACCGGCGATTAGCAAAGATGATTTGTGATGGGAAACCGAATAGGGGCCGGCAAAAACGCTGCAACCTTCACCGTGATAAAAACCGGAATTGGCAAAAAAGGCTGAATTTTCTGCAGAAAACTGCTTATCAATTGTGACAGCCTGACCTAGAAAACAATTGTCAATAACAGTATCGGTTCCAACATAGCTTCCTTCCTGAATGATAAAATTTTCAGCCAAAGCACAGTTTTCTATTTCAACAGGGTCAACTTCACTACTCACAATAGTTCCGTTTTCTAATTTTTTGGCCCCAACAATTTTTGCGGCAGTACCGATTTTAACATTTTCAATCCAGGTTGTATGTCGAATACTGGCATAATTACCAATGGAGCCTTTATCTGCGGTGATTTCTTGAACTCGATCAGCAATCATAGTTTTCAATTTTTTAATCAGCTCCTGGTCATGTTGATAATTAACAAGCATATAAGCCATCTGAGCATTTAGCTGATCAAAAATTGGTAGATCGCGGCCGCCACCTTCATTCAGAATTTCGATCTCTACACCATTACCAAAAGAAGTCTCCTCGGTGACAACTAATGTGCCAATATCTTCAAGCAATACTTTATCACCTATTTCGTAATTTACGAGATTGGTGACTTCATTAATAAAAACATTGTTGCCGATTATACAATCGCGAATTGTTGAGTTCCTGATGCCGCTTGGTCGAGGGTATCCGTCTCCAAAGTCTATATCTTTGTTCTGTTGACCAATTTTGACCTGACCGGCGAATTTCACATTCTGGAAATGTTCAGGGTTAAAAGGCTCAGCAACTTTGACCTGTTCCCAGTTGGAGGCCTGACAGCCTCTTTCCTGAAGATGTTCTATTTCATTATCCTTTAGATTTCTATATTGCATACTTACCTCATCCTGTTTCCTCTGATTAAAAAAGGGCGGAATATTTACATATCCCGCCCAGGATTATTTTTATAATTTAGGTAGATTGTTGAGCGATTCTTTTTCAATATCTTTGAAATATTTTACTGTCTCCATTTTCAGTTTCATACTGGCTTCTTCATCGCAGACAATCATACCTTTTTTATGAAGCTGCAAAGCTGAAACCGTCCACATGTGATTGACACCGCCTTCAACAACTTTCTGAACAGCCCGGGCTTTATTATACCCGTTGATCATAATGATGACTTCATCGGAATCCATAACAGTTCCTACACCGACTGTTAAAGCCAATCTTGGCACTTTGCTAATATCATTATCAAAAAAGCGAGAATTAGCAACCCGGGTATCATAAGTCAGAGTTTTTAGGCGAGTTTTCGAGGACAAAGAAGAACCCGGCTCATTAAAAGCTATGTGACCATCAGGTCCAATGCCGCCTAGAAAGAGGTTGATACCACCATATTTCTCAATTTTTTCTTCATAATGCTGACATTCGGCTTCCAGGTCGTCTGCATTGCCGTCAAGAATATTGATATTCTCTTCAGGAATGTCAATGCTGTTGAAAAGATTTTTGTACATAAATGTATGATAGCTTTCAGGATGATCTTCTGGAATTCCCACGTATTCATCCATATTGAATGTGATTACATTTTTAAATGAAATTTCACCTTCATTGTGAAGATGAATCAACTCCTGGTAGGTACCAATGGGTGTAGAACCGGTTGGCAATCCCAGAACAAAAGGATTATCTTTAGTTGGGTTGGCGTCTTTAATTCTTTTTGCGGTGTAATAAGCAACCCATTTGCTTAAGGATTCGTAATTATCATGGATTAAAATTCTCATGTGTTACCTCCTGATTTATTAAAATTTGTATTCAATCAGCTTGTTAAGCCGAGCCAGAATAATTTACAATGAAATACTGGCATCAGCAACAAAACATCCTTGTCCTTTTTCCAGAACGATTAGTGGATTGATATCCAGCTCTTTGATCTCAGGACAATCGACAGCCAGCTGGCTCAATCTGATAAGAGCATTCTGCAAGGCATAAATATCTCGCTCGCTAACTCCCCGGGCTCCATGCAATAAGGGTGACGATGCAGTCTCCTCAATCATGTCTTCAGCTGTTTCTCTATCCAGTGGTGCAACTCGAAAGCTGACATCTTTGAAAGTCTCTACAAAAATACCACCCATGCCATACATAATTGATGGACCAAAATAGGAGTCCTGTTTAATTCCTAGAATGACTTCTTGCCCTTCAGGAATCATGGCTTCTACCAGGATGCCACTTATACTGGCATCAGGTTTACTGGATTTAACATTATCCATTATCTCTTTGTAATCTTTTTTGACGCCTTTTGCAGATTTTATATCCAGTTTAACACCCTTGATGTCAAATTTGTGGGTGATATCCTTGGATTGAATTTTAAGAGCCACAGGATAACCAATATCTTTGGCAATTTCCACGGCTTCTTCCTGAGTTGTTGCCAGACCTCTTTTGGGTAATGGTAAACGATAGGTCTCCAGAACTTTATCGGCTTCAAATTCGGTTAATATTTTTCGACCTTCAGATTTTGCCTGTTCAAGAATCTTTTTGGCTTTGTCTGTGTCCACATCTTCGTAGAGTTCGGAGCGATCCATCTCTTTTTGCTTGTGAGTTGTGTAATTATATGCCGTAGCAAAAGCGCGACACATTGACTCTGGCAATTGATAATGAGGAATCTTATTACGCTGGAGGATGTCAACGCCCTCAGCAACTTCGGCTTCCCCCATGAAAGAAACATAAAGAGGTTTGTCATACTGCTCAGCAACCCGTGCAATTTCCTGAGCAGTATCCTCGATATCTGTCATTGATTGGGGCGTCAGAATCACAAATGCTCCGTCCACATTTACATCTTTGAGAGCCTGAGATAGGGCAACTTTATAACGTTCAGCCCGAGCATCACCAATTACATCCACAGGATTTTTAATATTGGCTGTACGGGGCAGACTCTTTTTGAGAACTGAGGTTGTCTGATCAGAAAAATTAGCCAGCTCCAGGCCTTCCTTTATAGCCGCATCAGTTGTGAGAACTCCGGGACCACCAGCATTGGTAATGATAGCAACTCGGTTACTTTTTGGCATTGGTTGATAGGCCATGGCAATAGCCTTGTTGAACATCTCTTCAATATTGTCACAGCGGATAATTCCGGCCTGTTTTAAAGCTCCAGTTGTAATTTCATCGCTACCTGCTAGAGAACCGGTATGAGAAGCTGCGGCTGAAGCACCTTCTGTAGTTCTTCCGGCTTTGAGCGCCAGGATCGGTTTACCTGTTTCTATAATAATATTGCGGGCTGTTTCCATCAAAGCCCGTCCATCGCTTATTTCTTCAAGATAGAGTAATATAACATCGGTTTTGGGATCATCTTTAAGGTAATTGAGAAGATCAATCTCGTTAATATCGGCTTTGTTACCGAAACTGATAAATTTTGAAAAACCAATATGTTTGGCCTGGGCATAATCCAATACAGCTGTACACAAAGCACCACTCTGTGATAAAAAGCCAATATTACCTTCTTCCGGCATTTGTCGGGCAAAAGATGCATTCAGGTTCTTATGTGGATCGGTATTGATGACACCCAGACAATTTGGCCCAATAAAATTCATATCATATTTATCAGCGATTTCAAGCAATTCCTGTTCTCTTTCCACACCTTTGCCACCGATTTCTTTAAATCCGGCTGAAATAATAATTACTGATTTTACACCTTTTTTTCCGCATTGCTCCAGAGCTAGATCACATACTGAACTAGGAAATACAATAATTGCCAGGTCAATAGGATCTTCTATATCGATTATATACTTATAAGCCTTAGCTCCTGCAATAAATTTTTCCCGAGGGCTGACTGGATAGACTATCCCCTGAAAATCAGCTTTTAGAATATTATGAATGATGTCATGGGGAACAGTACCTGGAACTTTATTAGCCCCCACAACAGCAACCGACTCTGGATAAAAAATGTTCTCCATATTTTCTTTGAGATTGTTCTTATTCTTGGCAGCCATTTTGAGCCTCCTATCTATTTAGTATATTCAGAGATAAAATCGACTGCGTCGGAAACATTCTGAACCTCTAGGGCCCTGTCTTCATCCATCTCAATGTCAAATTCCTCTTCGAATCCGGCTACTAGTTCCAGACTCTGAGCTGAATCGGCTCCCAGATCAAAAATGAAATTGGCATCATCGGAAATTTCTTCAATTTCAATTTCCAAAACGTGGGCAATTACTTCTTTTACTTTTTGTTTGAGTTCTTTCTTGTCCATCATCACTCCTCTTTTTTTGATTAATATTAATAGCAAAAGTTTTACTACTATAAATTTAATAGGAATTTATATTGTATAATCTAATGACTATACTTAGTCCCTCATTTGTTATTTAATTGTGAAAACAGTATGTGCATCTCCACCTCAGGGAGATGATATTAAGGAATGATTAATCTACCAGTTCCCTTCCAGGATCCCCCCGAATCCTGCGGCTGTAGAAAAATTCTCCAGCTGAAATAAAGACTTGATGTTTTTTGTTTGATACCTTTGAACATAGAAGCTCGAACTTTTGTTAGTAATCTTTGTTTAACTAACTGATTCAGGAAAAAGCTGGATTTGCTTATTTTGAAGATCATAATTAATTCTATCTTTTCCTGCTTCTATTAAAATATGAAAAATATTTTAAAAAGCCAATAGTTGATACAAAAAAAATATAATTACCGGAATTATTACTGAAATTATTAGCAAAACTATTACATGAGACAAAAGTATAATTTTTATAGAGAATCCTCTCTTTTTTTATAAAAAACCATTAATGGCGGGCGCAAGTTCGAGGGCAAGCCAATTTTATTTCTGTTTCACGATATTGCAGCAGTGGAAAAACTTCTGTTACCATTATCTATAAAAGCACCCCCTGGCCAATAATATTTTTTATTAGACGAATTTTAAATAAAAATATTTGAATTTGTTGAAAATATTAAGAAAATTAGTCGATATTGAAGTTCATAAATATATTATGGAGAATCCGATGATTCCTAAGCTTGAAGAAAAACCCTATTTACTGAAAAATGAAATTCAGCATTATGCCTGGGGAAATCGAGGAAAAAATGCTCTAATACCTCAACTTTTAGGAGTTGAACCTGAAAAAGATAAACCTTATGCTGAACTTTGGATCGGGGCGCATCCTAAATCGCCTTCACAGATTAAAATCAATAGTGCCCAATACCCTCTTGATCAAGCCATCCAGGAGCAGCCTGAAACAATTCTAGGATCTGAAATAGCAAAAAAGTTTGAAGGCCGCTTGCCCTTTTTGTTAAAAGTACTTTCAGCGGGTGAAGCACTTTCAATCCAAACCCATCCCAATAAAAAGACTGCCCAAAAATTACACAAAAAAGATCCCGAGCATTATCCAGATGCTAACCATAAACCGGAAATAGCAATTGCTATAGATTCGCTCAAAGCGCTGGTAGGTTTTCGTCCTTTTAGGGAAATCAAAACAATGCTAGACAATTATCCTGAAATAACAAACTTTATTGGTGATAGTGTTTGCCAGAAATTCCAGGAATCTTCACAAACTGATAGACAGCAACTGCGGAATTTGTTTGCAAAAATGATGGCCCGGGCCGATAATTCGCCGCAATATTTTCAAAAAGTCTGCCACCAATTAAAGTCTAAAATTGAGAAAAGGTCTTCCATTTCCGAACGGAATCATCTTTTTTTAGAATTGTATGAAAAATACGGCGATGATATTGGGTTGCTTGTAATATATTTTTTGAACTTAGTTGAATTGCAAAAAGGCCAGGCAGTTTTCCTTGATGCCGGAGTTCCTCACGCCTATCTTAAAGGTAATATTATTGAATGCATGGCTAATTCTGATAATGTAGTACGAGCTGGATTGACACCAAAATTCATTGATATTCCCACTCTTGTTGAAATCACTGATTATGTGGCAGGAAAACCTGAAATCCAAAAATCCTGCAGCAATATAACAAAATATAATGTGCCTACTGAAGAATTTGATATTCATAAATATACTATGAAAAAGAAACACCAGGCGGGAATTGAGACGGGCGGCTCTCTTGAAATTTTGTTCTTATTAAGCGGACAAATTCAAATAATTACTCACGGCAATGATCTGGAGGTGAGCAAAGGGCAGTCTGTATTAATTCCGGCTAGTTTAAATAAATATCGGCTGGAGTCATTAACTGATGCAGAAATTTTCCGAGTAACCATTTAATTATCTAGAGTATTTAATTTATTTATAACAGAAAAATTTCCTTATGATACTTAATTCATTACTGATAAATAATATTTAAGGATAAAATCATAATTTTTTAAATTACCTTAAAATAAACTCTTGGAATTTAAACAGCCTGCAATTACATTAAGACTGCAATTTTTATACATAGGTAAGAGGGATATGATGAAAAAATTTTTAACCTCACTGCTTATCATTTTTTTAGTTAATGGTACATATGCTAGTTTCAATTTCATTAAACCGAATTTAAACAGTGACGCTTATTCAGAAAGCGCGGGTGTTTCTCAGCAGAATAGTGAACAGGAAAAAAGGTCTGCTGACCAGAAGGGAACCAAATTAGCGCCTAGAGATTCTCTCGAAAAGCTCAAAGCCCAATTGCGGGAATTAAATCAACGTCTGGCGGAATATAAACAATTTCAGCAGAAAAGTGAGAATAAGATCGATGCCTTGAGTAATATTATTGAAAATAGTAATCTTGTCATCGATTCTTTACGCCAATCTATTGAAAAAGAAGAGGCAAAGAAAAGCAAAATGATGGCGAAAGACACTATGGATGTTGAACACTGCTATAAAATGGCGCTTCAATTATTTCGCCAGGAAAAATACCAAAAAGCACTTCCTAAATTCAAAAAATTAATGGAAAATTTTCCTGACCACGAGTTGACTGGAAACTTTATTTACTGGCTTGGTGAATCCTATTTTGGTATGCAAAAATATCAAAAAGCACTAGAGTATTTTGATCAAGTCGAGCGCTATAATGATTCACCTAAAAAAGATGACGCCCTTTTAATGGCAGGAAGGTCTCTAGCTAAAATGGGTGAAATCGAACAGGCGAAATTAAAATTTAATGAACTTATAGATATCTATCCAGACAGTGAATATATAAAAAGGGCTCGCCAATATTTGGACCAATTTTAGATTTTTATAATTTTTCGCAAATAATAATTATTTAAGATATTTTATGATTAGGGAGGCACCTATGAAAAAAAATTACAGTGCAAGTTTTTTATTGGTAGTAATTTTCCTGTTTTCAACAACATTAATATTTGGTGGCACCGGACAAACTAAAATAGGAGTGATGACGAGTGGGAATCTATTCATTGCTCCACTGGCAGATAATAGTCCTGGCGGCAAATTGGGACCGGGATTCGGAGCCTATTTTGAATATCCATTTTCAAAAAGTTTTGCTTTGAATGTTTCCCTGGATTATAATCAGGTTACAGTTGACAAAACACCTGAACTACAGAACAATATTTTATTGGCTTCAGTTCGAGGAAAATATTTTATGAATCCTGGTGGCAAGGTCAATCCTTTTCTGAATGCAGGCCTGGGCCCCTTTTCTTTTACTCAGAGTGGGGGAGGCGCAATGCCAGATAGGTACTTTGACCTAATTTTTCTGGCAGGTCTAGGTGCGGAAATCCCAATTTCTGAAAAAGTTAGTTTGAGTCCGGCAATTAATTACAATATATCAAATAGTAATGACATAGACCTTGGGGAAGGTTTTGATACCTATCTCAATTTTAGTTTAGGACTTTCGTTTAAGCTTGGCAAAACAAAAAAGCAAGAACCCGCTCGGGCGGAAATTGAAAGAAAACCAAAAACTACTGAAGAGGAAATAGCCAAAGTTCCTGCTGATACTCTGCAAGATCTAAAGTCAAAAATCGAGAAAAAAGAAGAGAATCTAGAGGAATATAAAGATATCAAAGAAGAGTATGGCCGCAAGATAAATGCTCTAATTAATATGATCGAAAATAAAAATGCTATTATCGATTCTCTCCGTAGAACCAAGGCCCAGCAAAGAGCCCGCTCAGATAGAAGTAAGTCAGTCTTGCCTCAGGAACAGGAAGTCAGTGAGTTTTATAATAAAAGCCTGGAATTATTCAGAAATAAAAAATATAAGCAGTCTGCAGAAAACTTCGATGCTTTAATAAAGAACTATCCTGACCACAAACTGATCAGTAATTTCGTGTATTGGGCTGGTGAATCCTATAACGGTATGGAAGACTATCAGAAAGCCATTCACTATTTTGAAAAAGTTGAAGAATATCCCGATTCACCAAAAAATGATGACGCCCTTATTATGGCTGGTCAGGCTCTATTAAGGCTGGATAGAAAAACAGAAGCCAAAGCCAAATTTAGAAAACTTCTCGAAAAATATCCTGACAGTGAATATTCTAAATTGGCCGAAAAATATTTAACATTCTAGTATAATTAATTTAGAATTAAATGTTATAAAATATTGGTTTAGGTAATTAAGTAGAACTCGCATTTCTAATGATTGGATTAATTTTCTGAATAATTCTTAAATTATTTGAACTGATAGATATTTTGTAAAAAAATTATTCAATGAATATATATTTTTGCTATTGATTTCAAAAACAAGGAGAAGCGTTGAAAAAACTACGCAATCCTCATCTGGATGATAATGCACTCTGTTTTGCCTGCTCTCCCCACAATCCTATTGGTCTTCAGATGGAATTTTATGATGATGGAGACTCGATCCTAGCTTATTGGCAGCCACAAAGAAAATATGAGGGTTTTGAAAATGTTCTTCACGGCGGGATTCAGTCAACAATGATAGATGAAATAGCAGCCTGGACTGTTTTTGTAAAAGGCGGCACAGCTGGAGTTACAAAAAGCATAAATGTAGAATATAAGCAACCTGTTTATATTAACAAGGGGAAGATAAAACTCAAATCTAAATTTCATCAGAAAGATGAACGCCATGCTCGAGTAAATGTTAAACTCTTTAATCATAAGAATGAAATAGCAGCCCAGGGAGAGGCTGTCTATTATTTATATCCTCCTAAAATTGCCCGGAAAAAGTTAAATTATCCCGGAGTTGAAGCATACTACGAAAAAGAATAGAAATTTTTTGAGGTCTGAATGAAGAATCGTTTTATGAACAAGATTTTTATTATTTTTATTTTCATAATTTTCTTTTTTACTCATGGTAGATCAACAGATTTAGAATCGATAGGAAAGAATTTGTATAATGATTTTGGTTCTTTAATGCAACCAAACAAAAATCTATCAAATTCAGAGGGTATTTTTTATCTTTCTGCAGCCGTTACTACTGGTGCTCTTGTTTGGCATTATGATCGTGAATTAATTGATAATTTGCTGATTAATGGTGATAAAAAATTCAAAAATCCTGTGCTGCATTCCTTGTCTAGCAGTGCTTATTGGTATGGGAATACAACTGAAAACATTTTCTATACCTGGGCTATTTTGAGTGCTGGATTGGCTGGAACCGGATACATTACAGACAATAATAGACATTATAAAAGTGTTACTCTGATGGCAGAATCGGTTTTATTTGCCACTCTTTTTACTGGCGCTACAAAAATGTTTTTAGGGAGAGAACGACCTAGTTTTGAAGGCTCACAAGGTGATTTCCGATTTTTTGAATCAGAGACCAAATACCGATCTATGCCTTCCGGCCATACAACTCTGGCTTTTACAATGGCTAGCGTGCTCTCTGAAAGCTATGATCACTTATGGGTAAAAATTCCGGCCTACACTCTTGCTGTCGGGGCCGGTCTTGAGAGAATTGAACACCGACACCACTGGGTTTCCGATGTAATTGTGGGCGGTTTGCTAGGCCATTATATCGGGCAAACAATAGTCCGAATAAATAATGATTATAATAGTAAACTCAGGATATCAGGAAACCGCTGGGGTAGATTGGCTTTGAAACTGACCATTCCTCTTGATTGACCGGAAATTTCCTAACCTAATTAATTATTCCACAATAATCTCATCAATGAATAACCAGGCTGGTTTTTTATCATCTTTCCAATCTGGTTGGTCTTCAATATTATCAGCAATTATTCTTATATAACGGGCATTTAATCGGGAAAATTTGTCAATATGCCATAAACGTGAAGGTGACTTATCTTCTTCAGAATTGTCATAGTTGACGCTGGCAAATTCTCGATAACTCCGGGAGTTGTTGCTCCGAAGAAAGGTTATCCGGGCGGGTTTAAAGCTGCCTAACTGGTGATCAATCAAAAAACTGAGGCCGATTTTGTTAATCGATCGGGGCTCACCAAAATCGAGAACAATATCCAGATCATATTCCTGAAACCCCAGCCAATCCTGATCCGATTCCTGAACCGAACCCAGCTTTTTATCTATAATCGTGGCAATCCCATGGGCATAATATTGAGGGGAGACAGGATTGTTGAAAATAATTTCGGTTAAATTTTTACTGGTATCCAGAATCGACCGATGATAATTTCGGGAGAAAATATTTTCAGAGCTGGTATCATTTCGAAAGGAGCGAGCTTGTATCTGAGTGGATTTCGTCAAAATAATGGGGTTTTGATAAATGTTAGAATTAGTATCAGGAGATGAACCATCAGTTGTAAACCAGATTTTAGCATTTTTGGATGGGCATAAAAGATCAATTTTGATACTGTCACTAAAAACCTGTTTACTGTTTTTTGTATAAGGCTTATAAAGGGGGAATGAGAGCTGATGAGTAGTTCTTTGTAGATTATTTACTCCGGACAATTTGATATCTGCAGTGACAGGATAGTGGTCGGAAATAAAGATTTTACTTTTTTTAATTTTATGGACTTTAGTAGCCTTATTCTGAATTCCAGAGGATAGGAAAATGTGGTCAATCCTGGTTTTATTACGCGGGTTCCCAAATCCATTAAATGTGGGGCTGGCGCCTTTTACTTCTTGCCCGGAAACCTGAACTGAGGATCGTAATCCGGGTGGTCCTGACCATTTTTCTGTAAATATTTTGTAGGGCGACGAATTTTCATTACAATTAAAATCACCTGCTAAAATAAAAGGTGCATTTTGCACAATATCTGAAATTTTTTCAATTATCAACAGCGTACTATTTTTTCGAGCGAGTTTACTAATATGGTCAAAGTGGGTATTGAAAAAATAAAATTTATGCCCTGATTTTTTATCTTTCAATTGCACCCAGGTCACTATGCGAGGGCAGGCTGCGTCCCAGGATTTGCTGCCGGGAATTTCCGGTGTTTTAGATAGCCAGAAAGTGGAGTGGTCCAGAAGTTTAAACCGCTTTTTTTGGAATAATACTGGATTAGCTTCACCTTTATTCTTACCATCGATGCGACCATTATTGATTATTGTATATTCAGGCAGATTTTCAGATATGTAATTGTACTGATCAGGCAAAACCTCCTGCATTCCTATTATGGCAAGATTTCTATCTTTAATGAAATCCACAACCATGGTTTTTCTATTGGACCAGCTATTTTCACCATCGTTAGCCCGGGAATTTCTGATATTGAAAGTAGCAATTTTAAACCTGTCAGAGTTACTACAACTGCTTAACATTATCAAAAAGATAAAAAATATAAAGTATTTTTTCATGATTGCCCCTCTTATTTTGTACCAGGAAATTAATGGGTTTTAGCCATATATCAATGCATTTCCTTAGCAGAGATAGTAAAAATATAAAGGATAAAAAAAAGGCCCTCAAGATGAGGGCCCTTAAATTTCAAATTGTCAGAAACTCTGCTAGCCGAGATATCTTCTTAGTTTTTCACTTCGAGTTTTGTGTCTTAATCTTCTGATTGCTTTGTCTTTAATCTGTCTGATTCTCTCCCTGGTCAAGTCGAATTCTTCACCAATTTCATTTAAAGTTTTTGGATACTCGCAACCTATTCCAAAGTACATTTTGAGAACAGTGCGTTCTTTTTCTTTCAGAGAACCAAGGGCATTTTCAATATCCTGTTTCAATGATTCGGACATCAAGCCTTCATCGGGTGAGGGGGCTTTGGGATTTTTGATAACGTCAGAAAGGGAGTTGGATTCACCTTCTTGAAAAGGCATATCCAATGAATGATGACGCCGCGACATTTTAATTGAATTAGCAACATCACCATCATCCATATCAAGTCCTTCAGCGATTTCATCCTGGCGAGGTGAACGTTCATTCTGTTTTTCCTGGCGTTCTGCTTCTTTAGTGATTTTTTTGATAGTACCAACGCGGTTTAAAGGGAGACGCACAATTCGGGAGTGTTCAGCCAGTGCCTGAAGAATGGATTGACGAATCCACCAAACAGCATAGGAAATGAATTTGAAACCCCGAGTTTCGTCGAATCGTTCAGCAGCTTTGATTAAGCCAACATTACCTTCATTAATGAGATCTGTAAGGGGCAAACCATTGCCCTGGTATTCTTTGGCTACACTGACAACGAATCTCAAATTAGCTTCGGTCAGTTTCTGTTTGGCGACTGGATCGCCTTTTTTGATTCTTTGAGCCAGCTCGATTTCTTTCTCAGGCTCGAGTGGCTCATACTTGGATATCTCATCCAAATATGCTCCTAATGCTCGATTTGCATCTGATCTTTTTCCTTTTTTGGCCATATTTACCTTTTTATTTTTTTAACTTTCATAGTAGTAACTAGCAAATGGATAGGAAAATGTCAAATTATTTTCCCGAAAAATCCGGAAAACATAACATTTCCCCTTCTCATAACCTTTTTATCCAACTAATAAACGAAGGTTAATCTGGAATGTTCCCATGTCAAAAAGGGTGAGAATTTAAAACAAATTGACCATTAAATCAAATCATTTCAGTGGCTTTCATTGGATTGGCTCCCATTCTGCTATGTGTTCGGAATGGACTTTTGTCTTCGGTTCTGTTGTGTAAAATTCGTTAGAATTGTATGTCCACTGCATTGTTTTTGAGCCGCCGCCTCCTTCTGTAGTTATCAGAAACCGATTGTTAAGGGCTCCAAAACTATCGGTTTGGTCACGCGGACTCTTTTTATCGCCGCCACTGGGATCTACTGGAATCCAGCCGTAGCCAGGAAAATAAACTTCAGCCCAGCGATGGAAAACTTTATCAATACAACTATCATCTCCTCGAACAACTGCCGAACCAACATAGCGAGCCGGCAATCCGGCAGCTCGACACATAGCAATATAGACGAAGGTGTATTCCGAGCAGGAGCCATTACCTCTTTCCAGTACTGTTGGGGCAGTATTCCAGCCGCCAACTCTTTCGTAATACATGTTGTCAATTAAATAATCAAATGTCTTCCTTGCAATCCAATAGGTGTTTTCTTCTGAGCCAACAATTTCTTGCACCTTCGCTTGTATAAAGGGATGTTCTATTTGATATTTTTCATTGTTTTCCAGGTATTTTTCTTTGATTTTTTGGTGAATCTCGTTTAGCTCGCCAGCATCTTCAGGAAAAAGGAAATGACGAACTGCAAATATTTGAGCATCAGTTGTCATTACATAATTTACAGTTTGGCCGGGTTTGATTTGTTCACCATGGAAATGTGCAGTTTTCTGATTCCACCTATCCTTAACTATGGAGCCAGGCTGGATAACCGGATACTCAATACTGTTAATCTTCTGGTTAGGTCGGTTTTCAGGGATTCCGAGATGGACGTCCAGAGTTTTGATATTGCCCGGTCCAAAATTTTTAATCTGATGGGTATATCTTACTTTGGCTTTGCGTTCATCATAACGGCGATACTTTTCGTCATCTTTGTAGGATAGTTTGTAAAGATAATCGGTTTGATAATCGACGGCCCAAAGATTATTATCATTGAAGGTCATTCCTCTGGTGAAAGGCCCTGGTGCTTCAGTAATAATTATGACCTGACCGTTTTTAGGTGCTACCATATAAATTTCATCTTTGACCCTGTCACTGCACCATAAATATTTTCCATCAAAGGTCAGCCCTCGTATATCTGACGAGGGCGCAGTAAGTGTCTTAATGGTGGTACCATCAGTTGTACTTATCTGGTATATTTTTCCTTGCTTATTGTCAGCTACCCACAGATATTCTCCATCCCAGGCAATATCGCGCGGCTTCTGGCCTGGGTAAGGTAAAGTCTTTAGAATTGTGCCGTCCTCAGGATCAATTTTATAAATTGATTGAGTCTTTTCATCGGTATTCCACAAATATTGACCATCCCAGGCAAGACCCATTGGCCAATAGGCTGGCGATTCAATAGACTTTATCTGGTTGCCATTTTTAGCTGATATGCAGATAATTTTATCATCTTTACGATCGGCGAGCCAAATATTCTCACCATCGCAGGCCAATCCTGTCGGACAGGTGTGGTCAAGTTTAAATTCTTGCAAAATTTTACCTGGATAAGAATAGATAAATCCGATGGTTAAAATTGTAAACACCAAAACTTTGATTGAATTTCGCATGAAAAATCCTCCTCTTTTTATAAATTATCAAAAAGTGTTTGCTAAAATTAATTTGATTGGTTCATTTCATGGATTTTTTGAAGGGCCTGGTGATAGGCTCTTTCGGCAAAATCAAATATTCGGTAGCTGGAAATATCAGCCAATAAAGAATTGGTAAAATTGTTGTTAGATCCTGGACAATCCTTTATATGAACTTCTATTAATGGCTTTTTAATAATAGAGAAAACTTCAAAGATGATATGACAATTTTGTGATAAAGCACCTGGGGTGAAAATTATCGCATCGATATTTTTTCTGTGTCTTTGAATCTGCCTTACGAATTTGCCCTCTTCTATAAAATGATAAATGAAGATCTTGTGGCCAAGAGAACGGGCTTGTTTTCGAAGAGTTGTGTTAATTTTAGAAAGAGTCATATTGTGGGCCGAATAATTGCCCATCAAATTTAAATTGGGGCCATGTAAAACCAGGATATCCATACAAAAAATTAATATTTTTTCCCAATTAAGTCAAAAATAATTGGATTTAGTTAAAAAAAGTCTTGAGATATTCATCTCCATGTATTAAAATTGAGTGTATAGGGTTAAGAGAGGTTAATAAAACAAATAACTGTTACCTACCGAAAATAAATAAAACATATTAAAAATTTAAAGTCTCGGGGTGCGCATATCATTTTTTATGCGCAATTTTTGGCTTTTTACAGTCAAAATAATTAAAGAGGGAAGGTTTATGAAAAAAATTATAGTAGCCGTAATATTAATTATATTAATGTATTTCACACTCCAATGGTGTGCAATAAGCAAGAAAAATGACAATCTGAATTCATCTTCCGTTACCAATCGGGAAGAAGTTCAGGATCAAAAAAGTTAATTGTATAAAATTGAATATAAGCTTGCTTTTGCAATAGATCTGTCCTTAAATTAGCCTGCTTTTTTCAGATTAAGCAAATGAGGAAAATATGAAAGAAAATATTCATCCCGAATACGTGGAATGCAAAGTTACCTGCTCCTGTGGTAACACTTTTACAACAAAGTCAACTTATGGTGAAGCGATGAAAATCGAAACTTGCTCCGAATGTCATCCTTTTTACACAGGACAGCAGCGTGTACTTGATTCTGAGGGCAGAATTGAGAAGTTTAAACGTAAGTATGGATCCTATAAAAAAGACAGAGAAAAGAAAAAGAATAAAGATAAAAAATAGTTAAAATAGGTTTCCATAAAATTATAGCGTCTTTGACAACAAAGACGCTATTTTTATATTTAAACCGGTATAACAACGGAAGCTTAAATGAGTAAAAAAATTCTAGTCGGGGGGCAGGCTGTAATCGAAGGTGTTATGATGCGCGTCCCCGGTTATTATGCAACTGCAGTCAGAAGAAAAAACGGTGAAATAGATAAATTCAGAGAAGAAAGCAGTTCTATTTCTGATAAATATCCCTTGCTAAAAAAGATCATTTTGCGAGGGACAGTATCGCTTTTTGAATCCATGAAAATTGGATTTTCTACTCTGCAATGGTCTGCTGATAAAGCCATTGAAGATGAGGAAGGCGAGACTAACGAGGAAAATCCAGTTTGGTCATTTTTGACAACTGCTTTTGCATTTTTACTGGCTATTGGATTATTTCTGGTTTTGCCACTTTTTTTAACGACAAAAGTTTTTAACTTTGAAAATGATGCCTTACTATTTAATCTGGTAGCTGGACTGCACAGAATTGTTTTCTTTTTAATTTATTTATGGCTTATATCTTTAATGAAGGATGTGAGACGTCTTTTTGAATATCATGGGGCTGAGCACAAAGTGGTCTATACCTTTGAAGCCGGTGAAGATCTGACAATTGAAAATGCACGTAAATTTACCACTCAGCACCCCCGTTGCGGGACCAGTTTCATCTTTATCGTCTTGTTGATATCAATTCTCCTTTTCTCTTTAATAGATACTCTTGTGATTTTGGGCTTTGGTTCAATTGGACTTGTTGCCAGAATAGTATATCATCTTGTAAGTATGCCTCTTGTAGCAGGAGTTTCTTATGAATTGCTAAAATTGTCTTCTCGATATTCAAATAATTTTATCACCAGAATTTTAATAAAACCGGGCTTATGGTTGCAAAATATTACCACAAAACCACCATCAGATAAGCAACTAGAGACCGCAATTGTTGCTTTAAAAACAGCTTTTGGTGATGATTACGAAAAATATAAAGGGCATCAATATGAAGCCGATGCTCTCGATTAAAAATTTATAATACAGGTAAATGTGATGCGAGATAAAGTCGAAGAAGTTATAGAACGTTTTAAAAAAGTTTCCCATAAATTAACCCAACAGGAAGTAATCAATAATCCTAAGAAAATTAAAAAATATTCTCAGGAGCATAGTAAACTTGAGCCAATCGTAGAGAAGGGTAAAAAATATATTGAGCTTGATGAGCAAATCAAAGAAGACAAAGAGGTTCTCAAAGGCTCAGATGAAGAACTTAAAGAATTGGTAAAAGGTGAACTTGATGATTTGATTTCCGAAAAAGAGGATCTGGAAGGGGAAATAAAATATATGCTGATCCCCAAAGATCCTAGCGATAAAAATAATGCCATGGTGGAAATCAGAGCCGGTACAGGAGGAGATGAAGCCAGCTTGTTTGCTGCCGACCTTTTTAGAATGTATAGCCGCTATGTTGAAACCAAAAATTGGGAAATTGAAGAGATGTCCAGCAATGCAATCGGCCTGGGTGGCTATAAAGAGATCATTTTTCTGGTCAAAGGGAAGGGAGCCTATGGGACTCTGAAATTTGAATCCGGAGTTCATCGTGTCCAAAGAGTACCAGAAACTGAGACATCCGGCCGAATTCATACTTCAGCATCCACAGTAGCTGTTCTTCCCGAAGCCAAAGAGGTCGATGTGAAGATTGATCGCAATGACCTAAAGATAGATACCTTTCGAGCTAGTGGGCCTGGTGGTCAGCACGTCAACAAAGCTGATACAGCTATTCGAATTGTTCACCAACCTACCGGATTGACAGTTTCCTGTCAGGATCAAAAATCCCAGCATAAAAATAAAGAACAGGCTATGAAAATTTTGCGAAGTCGGCTGCTGGCTAAGAAGAAAGAGGAACAGCAGGAAAAAATGGATGCCAAGCGCAAGAAAATGGTTGGCTCCGGTGATCGCAGCGCAAAAATTAGAACATATAACTTCCCTCAGGGAAGAGTTACTGATCATAGAATTGAATTAACTCTTTATAAACTTGATCAAATTATGGAGGGCGCTTTGGATCAGATCATCGAACCTATGCGCATCGCTCATAATGAAGAATTACTGGAAAATACGGGTTTGAAATAATCAACCAATTAATCTAGCTTTTAATATGGTTAAAGATAAAAAACTGTGGCGTGTTATTGATGTCCTGAAATGGTCAAAGCAGTATTTAGCTGACTATGGTGTTGAATCTCCTCAAATAGAAGTGGAGTGGATTCTGCGGGATGTTTTGGATTGTTCCCGTTTGGATCTTTATATGAAACATGAACGGCCGCTTGATTCTCAGGAATTATCACGCATTAGAAAATATTTAAAGAAGCGCACCCAAGGACAACCGATCCAGTATGTGCTGGGATATACAGAGTTCTACGGCTATAAGTTTGAAGTCAATAGTGATGTACTAATTCCCCGCCCCGAAACTGAACTAATTGTAGAAAGAATTGTCAAAAATTATAAAAAGAAAGAAGGCCTCAAAATTCTTGATATTGGTACAGGCAGTGGAAATATAATCATCAGCCTGGTAAAAGAATTGCCCAAGGCTTCCGGTCTTGGCCTTGACGTTAGCAAAGAGGCTTTGGAAACAGCCCACAAAAATAGCAAAATAAATAATACTGAGAGTGATATTGAATTTATTCAGATGGATATTTTGAACGAAATCCCTGATAGAGGAAAATTCGATATCCTTGTTTCTAATCCACCTTATATTAGCGCGGAAAAATATGAAGAGTTAGCACCGCATGTCAAAGATCATGAACCGGAATGGGCGCTTAAGCCAGAGCAGGATGAATTGATATTCTATCGCCGAATTCATAATATATCTGATCATATCATAAAACCTGGCGGCCTCCTTGCTCTCGAAATTGGCGGAACTTATCAAGAAAAATCAGTGACCGATATATTTTCAGAAAAATTTAATAAGATTGAGATATTAGAGGATTACCAGAAAGAAAGTAGAGCTCTGTTTATTAATCTCCGGGAATAATGATGAACAAAGTAATGGCGATTATTAGAAATTATCTGGAATTGGCCCGGCCTTTGAATCTTTTCCAGGCAGCACTGGCTATTCTGGTTGGTTACTGGTTAGTACAGAATCCTTCAATAGATCTACTAATTTTTACAATGCTGACTGTTCTCACATTTACAGCCGGCGGTAATGCTATTAATGACTATTTTGATTTGGCAACTGACCGGATCAACAAACCTGAGCGGGTAATTCCTTCCGGTCGAATCAGCCGAAATGCTGCTTTGACTTTTGCCATTGTCATGTTTGTGATCGGTCTGCTAGCAATGATTCCAATTCTAAATTTTTATACAGCGATTATCGGAATATCTGCTTTAATTTTGTTAATAATTTACACGCCAGTATTAAAAAATTTAGTCATCATTGGCAATCTAGCGGTTTCTCTGATTCTGGGAGTCGCTTTCATCTTTACTACGGCCGTTTTTAATCAACCTGCAGTAGGAATTATTCCAGCAGGGCTGGCTTTTGGCTTCAACTTTATTAGAGAAATTATCAAAGATATGGAAGATGTCTCAGGGGATAGCAGCAGAAATATTAATACATTACCAGCAAAATATGGCAAACAAAAGGCAAAATACTTGGTGCTTTTCGGTATAATTCTTATCTTTACAGGTATCCCATTACCCTTTGTTTTGGGTAATTATGGAAGGTATTATTTATGGACGGTTTTGTTAACAGTCGAAATCCCTCTCATCTATGTTTTTGTAGGGATGTTAAGTGATATTTCAAAACAAAATTGCGCTAAAATGGCAACAATTTTAAAATATGACATATTTTTTGGTTTAATTGCTGTATTTTTAGGAAAATTTTAATATGACCGATTTTATCCATTTACATAACCACTCAGATTTTAGTCTTTTGGATGGTGCTCAGAGTGTTGAGCAAGTAGTAAAACGGGCCAAAGAACTTGATATGCCGGCTATCGCTCTCACAGAGCACGGCAATCTGTTCAGCGCTATCCATTTTTATAATGTAGCAAAGAAATACGATGTCAAACCTATAATCGGATGCGAATTATACGTCACTGAAGACCGCTTTAAAAAGAAAAAAGATCCCAAACAGCGTGGTCTGGGCTATTATCATCTGGTTGTTCTTGCCAAAAATAAAGTGGGTTATCAGAATATTGTTAAACTTACTAGTCTAGGCTATACTGAAGGATTTTATTACAAGCCCCGGGTTGACAAAAAATTACTCAGAAAATATAATGAAGGTATAATCGCTCTTTCAGCCTGTATTCATGGTGAAGTTCAATACACTTCTATTCACAAAGGCTATCAAGAGGGCAAAAAAGTTGCGCTGGAATATGCTGATATCTATCCTGATCGTTTTTATCTGGAAGTACAGCACCACGAACTGGAAGACGAGGCCAAATGGAGAAAACTGGCCCGTAAAATGTCACAGGAGACTGGACTTCCGAGAGTTGCTACCAATGATAGCCATTATGCCAAAAAAGAACATTGGGAAGCCCATGACGCCCATCTTTGTATTGGTATGGCTAAAGATATTAACGATCCCAATCGGATTAAATATGATCCTCCTCGCTACTGGATTCGAACTCAAGAAGAGATGGAAGAGCTCTTCCCCGATGATCCGGAAGTTCTGCAAAATTCAGCCAAAATTGCTGAGCAATGCAATCTAGAATTTGAATTTGATGAATATCATCTTCCTGAATTCCCTATTCCCGAAGAATCTGGTACTCAGGACCCGGATAAATATCTGGAAAAATTAACCTGGCAGGGTATAGAAGAACGCTATGATGATATCACTGAGAAAATTAAAGAGCGGGTTGCCCATGAATTAGGTGTGATCAAGGATATGGGCTTCGCCGGTTACTTTTTAATTGTCCAGGATTTTGTTAATTATGCTAAGGAAGAGGATATTCCAGTTGGGCCAGGACGTGGTTCGGCTGCTGGGAGTATTGTCTGCTATGCGATTGGGATAACTGATGTAGATCCTCTTCGCTTTGACCTTATTTTTGAACGATTTTTAAATCCGGAACGAGTAACTATGCCGGATATTGATATTGATTTTTGTGACCGGCGCCGTGATCGAGTCATAGACTATTTGCGCACTCAATATGGTGAAGAAAGTATCTGCCATATTATTACTTTTGGAAAGATGAAAGCCAAAGGTGTAATTCGTGATGTTGGTCGAGTTCTTCAGGTTCCGCTTGATGAGGTGGATCGTATTTCCGATCTGATCTCCGCAGGAAGTCTGGAGGAGAGTATCCAACAGGAACCGCAGC
>DATGCI010000116.1:0-3892 GCA_035312185.1 bacterium | reverse complement strand
CCCATAAGTATTTCTGTTCAATTCAAAGAACTCCTGTACACCTGCTAATGCAAAACCTAACAATCCAGACTCGGGGACTGTCAGAGGCAAAGTATCGACCTGATTATTTCGTTCAATGATAAGATCCACTTTTTGATTCTTATGTTTTTCCAGCTTTTCTTTAAATTCATCGTAAAAAAACATTTCCTGTTTCTGATTAAGTCCCACGATTCTGTCCCCAGGCCTCAGTCCTGCTTTTTCTGCTGCGGTTTCCTTTTGCACTTGTTGTACTTTCACCGGAATTCTTGGCTCCAGAAAAGTTTGATCCTTAATAATTTTTCTCAAAGATGAGGAAGGAATTTGTATCTCTTTCAGCATCCCATCTCTTTTCACTACAACTGACCTGGCCTCATTTAAAAGAATTTCAGCATGTATCTTATGAAAATTCTCCACTTTCTTTCCTTCTACTGCAACAATTTTATCGCCATCCTGAAAACCAACAGATTCAGCCAATGAATCAGTCATAATTCCATATTTTGCATTTTCAGTAGGCAGGTATCTGTCTCCCCATACATAGAGGATAGAGGAATAAATCATCATAGCAAGGATAATGTTCATCATTACGCCACCCAGCATAATCAATAATCTTTGCCAGGCAGGTTTTGCACGAAACTCAAAAGGTTTTGGAGGCTGTTTCATCTGTTCCTTATCCATCGATTCATCGATCATACCAGATATCTTCACATACCCGCCAAGGGGTAACCAACCCATTCCATACTCGGTTTCTCCTTTTCTTATACGAAATAAAGAAAAACCGGGATTAAAGAACAGGTAGAATTTTTCTACACGGGTTTTAAATAACTTGGCAAATAAAAAATGTCCAAACTCATGCAGTATAACCAATATGGATAAACTAAGGATTAGCTGTGCTACTTTAATTAATACTTCCATTTACTATTTCTATTTTTTTATAAGTTTCTCCGTGAAATCACGGGTTTCATTATCTGTTTTAATATAATCTTCTAAATTTGGCTTTGCAATATAAGGAATTTGATGGATAGATTGTTCAATCAAATCAGCAATTTGTAAAAAAGTTACCTCTTCTTTCAAAAATGCATTCACAGCCACCTCGTTGGCTGCATTCAGCGTACAAGGCATATTCCCTCCCTTTTCCATAGCATAGTAAGCCAAATATAAATTTCTAAACTTTTTATCATCAGGCTTTTCAAAAGTTAATTCCGGATAATCTATGAAGTTAAATCTCTCGAAAGAAGTCTTTAACCTTCTGTTCCCACTTAAAGCATACAAAATGGGTAATTTCATATCGGGCAGTCCCATTTGTGCTTTCATGGAGCCATCGACAAATTGGACCAGGGAATGAATGATAGACTGGGGATGAATTACCACATCAATCTGCCGGGGTTCGAGATGAAAAAGCCACTTGGCCTCGATAACCTCGAAACCTTTGTTCATCATTGTAGCCGAATCAATGGTAATCTTATGGCCCATATTCCAGTTAGGATGTTTCAATGCATCTGTTACTGTTACATTATTTAACTGATCCTCCTTTTTTTGGCGAAAAGGCCCCCCGGAGGCTGTCAGGTAAATTTTTTCAATGGTCTCATAGTTTTCTCCTGCCAAACACTGAAAAATGGCAGAGTGCTCAGAATCAACGGGTGTTATCTTCACCTGATGCTTTTCAGCCATCTGTATGATCAGCTCTCCGGCAACTACCAATGTTTCTTTATTTGCAAGGGCAATATCTTTTCCTGCTTCTATTGCTTTGAGAGTGGGCATCAGTCCGGAATAACCAACCAGGGCAGAAAGAACCATATCCACAGAATCACGGGCCACTACTTCATTTAAAGGCTCAATTCCCCCCATCACTTTAATATCCGCGTCTCTTAATAAATTTTCCAGCGCATCTTTTTTCCCGGCATTACAAATCACCACAATATTGGGGTTAAATTCCAGGGCCTGGCTGGCTAACAGATCAATATTCTGATTAGCGGTCAGTATATCAATCTCAAACTTATCAGGATAATTTCTTATGACCTCGAGTGTTTGTGTTCCAATGGATCCTGTAGATCCTAAAATGGCCAGCCTTGTCTTCTTTTCCATATACCTGTAAAGGTTTGGGTCTTTTAAAAGATAATATATTTTTCAGGATCAAGCGGTGTTCCATTTTGCCATAGCTCAAAATGAAGATGAGGGCCACTGGACAGTTCCCCTGAATTTCCTACAATAGCGATTGCATCCCCTGCTTTTACATGGTCTCCTGCTTCTTTCAGCAATTCAGCATTGTGTTTATAAACTGTAATTATATTGTTTTTGTGCTGTAACTGTATAATATAACCTGTTTTTAAAGTCCAGTTAGCCAATGTAATGGTGCCATCTAAAGCAGCTACAACTACCTTATTCGATCCGGCGACAATATCCGTTCCAAAATGATTGGTTTTAGGAGCAAAGGAATTTGTGATGATCCCCTCTAGGGGTGCAAAAAAATGAATTTGTGATAAGGCCCGGTCTTTAGGTTCCTGGTAATTTATGGATAATGCATATTGTTCCTTCTCTTCAATTTGTTGTCTCAGAATGGAGTCATGTCTTGAACGTTCAAAAGTCACTGCCATCTGCTCCCCTGTAGTATCTTTCCGGGGAACCCTTCCCTGTGGTGTTCCTCCTGAAATAATATTTTTCAGATTACTTAAATATTTATTGCGAATGGCTATTTCTTGCTCCAGTGAATCGAGCCGGTGGTAATTTTCTGCTATATTAACCCTTACATCCCCTTTGGGGTAGCCCGGGATAAACTCTTTCAGAGAAGTAAAAGCAATGAGTACACTAACCAATACCACCAGAACAATAATCCCGGTACCAAAAACTGAAATTACATTCAAACGGCTAAGTCGCATATACCATACCTCTTCAAAAGTATCATCATTATAAATGATCAGGCGGTATTTGTCCCTAAGCTTTTGAAAAATATTTCTTTTTTGTTTATTATTCTCTTCAGCCATCTTTTTAAAATTTATTATAACCCACAAAGATAATAGATTTCATTTTCAAAATGAATATTTAAAGAGGAAACCATTACCTTAGAATTAACATGCCATTATCTAATCCAACAAGTCCTTGATTGGAGAGAAATTTTTTGATGAAAATAATTTTGCCGGAGAAAAAATTATTCCTATCTTTGCAACTGCTTTAAAAAGAAAAAGACATACAAAAATATATTGCGGGGTGGAGCAGTTGGTAGCTCGTTGGGCTCATAACCCAAAGGTCGTTGGTTCGAATCCTTCCCCCGCTACTAAGAGGAAGGGAAAGTTTAAAAGAGCTTTCCCTTTTTTAATTTGATCGATTATGGAACCGTGTTACACTTACGTAATTTATTCCCCGGCTTTTGACAAAATATATATCGGGATGTCTCAAAATCCGGCCAACCGGTTTATTGCACACAACCACCCGAAAAGCAAAGGGTACACCAAGAAGTTCAAACCCTGGGTATTGATTTATCTGGAAAAGTTTGACAACAAGAAAGAGGCGATGCAAAGAGAAAAGGAACTTAAATCACACAAGGGAAGAGATTACATTCGCGAGCTTATCGACAAAATTTTCAACTCAAACCAATAGCTCGTTGGCTCATATCCGGCAGCTGCCGGACGTTGGTTCGAATCCTTCCCCCGCTACTAAGAGGAAGGGAAAGTTTAAAAGAGCTTTCCCTTTTTTAATTTGATCGATTATGGAACCGTGTTACACTTATGTAATTTATTCTCCGGCTTTTGACAAAATTTATATCGGGATGTCTCAAAATCCGGCAAACAGATTTATTGCTCACAACCACCCGAAAAGCAAAGGGTATACAAAAAAGTTCAAACCATGGGTCTTGATTCACCTGGAAAAGTTTGACAACAAG